>CBFGLY010000145.1:0-4064 GCA_965649725.1 uncultured Sphingomonas sp. | reverse complement strand
GGCGAGCCGGGCGGCCTGCCCGACGACCGGACTCCGGTTGAAGAGGGCACGATCGACCCGAAGAGCGCCCAAGGGGCGGGGCAGGTGCTCCAGCGGTTCGGCGGGCTGCTCGAACAGCGGCGCTTCGCCGAAGCCCGGATGCTGTGGTCCGACGGCGGCAAGGCCAGCGGGCTGAGCGAGGCGGAGTTTGTCGCGGCCTATGAAAAATATGCCGAAATCCATTCGGAGGTCGGCGCGCCCGGACGGATGGAAGGGGCCGCCGGCTCCTCCTATGTCGACATTCCATTCCGGCTGTACGGCACGCTCAAGGGCGGCAAGGCCTTCAACCTGGTCGGCCCCGTGACGCTCAGGCGGGTGAATGACGTGCCGGGCTCGACAGAAGAACAGCGCCGCTGGCATATCTACCGGAGCGGGCTGAAACCCCGGCCCTGAATCGTTCGTTACGGCCCGGTCACTTAAGGAGATTGGCGATGAGCGGATTTGAAGACGTTCGCGAGCATATGGAAGTCATTGGCGCCGACGGCGTCCATGTCGGCAAGGTGGATCGGGTCGAGGAAGACCGAATCAAGCTGACCAAGGACGAGAATGTCGGCTCGCACGAGGGTCATCACCATTATATCTCGCGCGGGCTGGTCGCGGACGTCGAAGGCGACAAGGTGCGCCTCTCCGCCAATGCCGATGTCGCGGTGACCTTCGAAGAAGAGGGCAGCAATTCCTAGGACCCAGTTCCGCCCGCGACGGCGGGGGATCATCAGGGCCCTGTGGCTGATCCCGATCCTGCTTCTTGCGGGAGCGCTGCTCGATCCTGCGCTGATCCGCCCATTCGGCCCGCTGGCCGGCCAGCCCGAGGTGGTTTCGGCGAAGTTCACGCCCTGCGGTCCCGGGCGCGGGCCCGCCTGCGTCATCGACGGCGATACGTTCAAGCTGGGCGACCGCAAGGTCCGCATCACCGGCATCGACGCGCCGGAACTGGCGCATCCGCTCTGCCCTCAGGAGGCCGCGCTGGCCCGAAAGGCGTCCGATCGGCTGCGGGCGATGCTGAACGAGGGATCGTTCGAAATGGTCCCGCACCGTCTGCAGCGGACCGACAGCCATGGGCGGGAGCTGATGGTGATCGAGCGCGGCGGCGCTTCCATCGGCGACCGGCTGGTCGAGGAAGGCCTCGCCCACCGCTACCTGGGATCGAAGGAAAGCTGGTGCCCATGAAAAAGGGGCCGGCGGCGAAACCGGCCCCTTCCTCGTCAAGCCCGCAGGCTTAGTCGCAGCGCACGCTGCCCTTGTCGATCGCCCGGCCGAGCAGCGCACCCGCCGCGCCGCCGACGATCGTATTGACGGTCCGCGATCCGCCGATGTCGATCTGGTTGCCCAGCAGGGCGCCCAGGCCGGCACCGATGATCAGGCCGGTCGTGCCGTCGTTGCGGCGGCAGTAATAGCGCCCGTTCTGACCGCGGTAGATGCGGTCGTAGCGGCTCAACCGGCGGTCGGAATAATAGCTGCCGCTGCGATAGTAGCGGTCGGCGTAGTAGCGATTGAAGCCCGGCTCATAGCGGTTGTAGTCGTAGCGGTTATACTGCCTCCAGTCGCGCGCCGCCTGGCGATGGTCGCGGCGATTTTCGCGCTGCTCGCGGGCGATCTCGCGGCGGCATTCGCGCAATTCCTTGCGATATTCGCGGCGGCTGTCGGCTCGGCGAAGCTCGCGGCTGCATTCGCGCCGTTCCTGGCGGATCTCGCGGCGGCCGTGGTCCAGCGCGAGCGCCGGCGCCGGCATCGCGACCGGGGCAAGGGTTGCGGCGGCGGATGCGGCCAGCAAAAGGGTCTTCATCTTCACTCTCCTTCATCAGGAGGGCCCGAGGAATGCCGGGTCCTTGGAAGTGAAGTTGGGCCTGCCGCGCTGAACGGATTCTGAGGCGGCCATTCATCCGCCGTTGGGGTCGCCCTGGCCGTCGAGATCAGGCGGCGCGGTTCGCCTTCTCGACGAGCGGCAGAAGCTCCTCGTCCTCGCGGAGGATGCGGTTGGCGAGCGCTTTCGAAATGCCGGACGCTTCCTTCTTGTAGGTCGCCCAATCCGCCTGGATGCCGAGCGCGTCCCAGCGCTCCATGAAGACATTATAGGCCGCTGCAAGCCCGCCCATCTCGTCGACGAACTGGCGGGCGACCTGGGCGATCTCGGCATTGCTGCTTTCCAGCAGCGGCGGATAGAGCACCCAGTCCTCGGCCTTCAGATGGGCGATGAGCAGGCTCGACAAGCGGCGGCGGACGTCGAACAGCTCGATCGTCGGCGGCGGCGTCTCCCGGTCGATCATCGCGTCCCACTCGCCGACGATTTTGACCAGCTCGCTATGATCGTGATGGATCTGCGCTATCGACGACATGGATACCCACTCCAAATAAAACGCTGCAGGGACCGAGCGAAAAAGAGGCTGACACAAGCGGGTTGCCGGATGATTAACCGGTCATTCCGACGCAAACTCGTCCAGCTCCCTGCAGGGATAGCGGTCGCGGATATGGGCGTTGAAGTGGCGGCCCTTGGCGAAGGCCTGGCGAAAGCGATCGACGGCCTCGCCCGGAACGCCCGAATAGAGGTAGCGCCGGCCGGTGGTGAAGGTGACCAGCAGCTCGCTCCTTTCCGGCCGATAGTCGAACCGTTTGATGACCGTCGACGGCATTAGCCTTCAACAGCGCCAGGTGCCGCCCGACCACCAGCGCCGGTCGCAATTCTGGTTGTCGGCGACCCAGCGCGGGTAACTGCGCCAAGGCCGCTCGTGCCACCAGTCGTTGAAGCTGTCCGGCTTCCACACCGTATCGCCCTGATATTCGCGGTCGAGATAGACGATGCCATTGTCGAAACCGCGGCTTGCGTGGCGCCGGTCGCGGTCGCGCCGGAAATCGCCGAAATTGGGCGAGGAGCGATGGACGTTGACCGCCGGAACCCCGACGAAGGCGCCGGCGGTCGAGCTTTGCGCCTGGGCGGGCGCGGTGGCGGCCAGGGCGGCAACGGTACCGGATGCGGCGAGCAGGATGATGCGCATGGGCTTCACTCCCTTTGTTTCTGCCCCTCCCGGCGAGGAAACGCCGCAAGGGCCGCGGGTGTTGCAAAAGCTGATTCATGTTATGCACCCATGGCAGCGGGGAGGGGGCTTCAATGCCATATCGCAACGCGCGTTATTACGTGCTGGCCTGCATCGCGGTCATCGTCGCCGGCTTCTGGCCAAGCTATTTCTCGGTCTGGGGCACGGTGCCGTGGCAGTTCCACGCCCATGGCGTCGCGGCCAGCATCTGGGTGCTGATGGTGCTGGTGCAAAGCTGGACCGTGCACAAGGAACAGCTTCCCATCCACCGCGCGGTCGGCAAGTCGAGCCTGATCCTGTTCCCCTTCCTGATCGGCGGCCTGGCGGCGATCATCGATTTGACCGGCAAGGGCTTCGTCGCCGGCGACAGCCCGGTGCGGGTCGAGTTCGGCGGCCAGTTCCTGATCGGCCTGGCACTGGCCATCGCGGCCTACGTCACCCTCTATTATCGCGCGCTCAAATATCGGCGGAAGGTGTGGGTTCATAGCGGCTATATGCTCGCGACTCCCCTGATCCTGTTCGAATCGCCATTCAGCCGGCTGATGGCCGGATTCGTCCCGGGCCTGACCATCAGGGGTCCGGAGGATTTCGGCCGGATCATCCCCGGGATCGAGTGGGCGATGGCCATCGAGCTGGCCGTCATCGCGGTCCTGTGGTGGCGGTTCCGGGACAAGGCGGCGCCGTTCCTGGTCGCGGCGGTCTTCATCGTCGGGCAGATGCTGACCATGGGCCTGATGAGCGACAATGCGATGCTGGAGAGCATGCTGGTCGTCGTCGGCAAGCTGCCGAGCGCGGTAGTGGTCGCGACCGGGTTCGCGATCGGCGCGGCGACCAGCTGGGCGGGCTGGAACGCGGGGAAGCGGCCGGCCGTTAAGTTGGCTGCGCAGGCCGCATAAGGAGCCGACCGGGTGTCGAACTGGGATCGCGTCTACAAGATGAGCTTCGCCAGCGTGTACCCGCAATATGTCCGCAAGGCGGAGGCGAAGGGGCGCAGCA
>CBFGLY010000144.1:0-4082 GCA_965649725.1 uncultured Sphingomonas sp. | reverse complement strand
GAGACGCCGGGCGGGACGATCTATCACGCCGCGCACCGGGCGATCGAGCAGCTGACCCTCGACCGCGGCGCCGCGCACCTCAAGGACGAGCTGATGCCTCGCTATGCGGAGCTCATCTACAACGGCTTCTGGTTCGCGCCGGAGCGCGAGATGCTGCAGGCGGCGATCGACCAGAGCCAGGCCAAGGTCGACGGCACCGTCCGGATGAAGCTCTACAAGGGCGGAGTCCACATCACCGGCCGCAAGTCGCCTCACTCGCTCTACAGCGAGAAGGTCGTCACCTTCGAGGACGACGCCGGCGCCTACGACCAGCGCGACGCCGAGGGCTTCATCAAGCTGAACGCGCTCCGGCTGCGCCTGTTGGGACGGCGCGACGGCCGGTGATCCAGCCGCCCGAACTGGTGGCCCACGAAGCCGCGCTTGCTGCGCTGCCCAAGGGTGCTCCGCGACCGTGGTGGGAGGGCCGTCCGTTCGTCGTCGCGATGATCCTGCTGGCGTTTGTGCCGCTGCTGTGGCCGCACATCCCGCCGCTGGTCGATCTCGGCGGGCATATGGGGCGATACAAGGTCGCGCTGGATGGCGACACGAGCGCGACGCTGCAGCAATGGTATCATTTCCAATGGCTGCCGATCGGCAATCTCGGCGTCGACTTGCTGGTCGTTCCGCTGGCCAAGCTGATCGGGCTGGAGCCGGCAACCAAGATCGTCGTGATGAGCATCCCGCCGATGGCGGTTGCCGGAATGCTGTGGGTCGCGCGCGAGGTCCACAACCGGCTTCCTCCGACCGTCGCCTTCGCCCTCCCGCTGGCGTTCGGTCATCCCTTCCTGTTCGGTTTCGTCAATTTCGCGCTGTCGATGGCGTTCGCGCTGCTTGCGTTCGGCCTGTGGCTTCGCCTGGGCCGGCTGGGGAAGTCGAAGCTTCGCGCGCTGCTGTTCGTGCCGATCAGCTTCATCGTCTTTTTCGCCCATACGTTCGGCTGGGGGACGCTCGGGCTATTGTGCTTTTCGGCGGAGGCGGTCCGGCAGCATGACCGGGGCAAAAGCTGGTGGATGGCGGCGCTTCGGGCAGCCTATCACAGCCTGGCGATGGCGGGACCGGTCCTGCTGATCCTGTTGTGGCGGACCGAGGCGAGCGGCGGGATCACCGCCCGCTGGTTCGACTGGGATTTCAAGTGGCAATATCTGTGGCGCATGTTCCGCGACCGGTGGGAGGATTTTGATGTCGCTTCCGCCGCGATCGTCCTCGCGGTTCCGTTGTTCGCGCTGGTCCATCCGCGCCTGACGCTGTCGCGCAACCTGGCCTTTTCGGGGCTGATCCTGGCGCTGACCTATGTGCTGCTTCCGCGCATCGTGTTTGGATCGGCCTATACCGACATGCGGCTGGTCCCCTACGCGGTCGCGATCTTCGTCCTCGCCATCCGCTTCAAGGCGGAGACGAAATTTCCGCTGGCGACCTGGCTGGCGGTGGCCGCGGTGGGCTTCATGGCTGTCCGGCTTGCCGGGACGACGGCCAGCATGGCGATTGCCGGCGCGAGGCAGAATGAGCAGCTGAAGGCGATCGACCAACTGCCCGAAGGCGCTCGGGTCGCGGTGCTGGTGTGGGACGGATGCGAGAAATGGGCGCTTCGACGATCCGACCATCTCGGCGCGATCGCGACGGTCCGCAAGGAAGCCTATACCAACGATCATTGGCCGATGGCGGGCTCGGCGTTGCTGTCGGTCCGCTATCCGGAGGCTGGATATTTCCAGCGCGACCCGTCGCAGATCGTCCGCGACCGCGGCTGCCGCCACGAAGGCTGGTCGGTCCAGACCGCGCTCGACTATCTCCCGGCGCCGGCGTTCGACTATCTGTGGCTGCTCGACATGCGCCCGATCCCGCGGACATGGGTCAAGGGCTGGACGCCGGTCTGGGCTGGGGAAGGCTCGATCCTGCTCAGGAACGAGGGCGGCGCAGAACCGCCACCAGCGACACTCCGAACGGCATCGGCACCCGGCCGATAAGCGACTTTTCCAGGCCGAAGACGGTGTCGAGCGCCCGATTGACGAGGGCGCCCGGCATCGCGTCGTCGCTGTCGTCCTTGCCGGTCAGCTTGCCGGCAAGCCGGACCGCGGCAATCGGTGGGAACAGCAGGCTGTTGAACGGCGACAGCAGATCGATCTCGAAACCGGCTTCGTTCGCCAGCTGTTCGATCTCGCCCTTGCGATAACGGCGGTGGTGGTGATGGGCGACGTCGTGAGCGCTCCACATCCACGGATTTGCGGGAACCGTCAGAAGGAGCGCGCCGCCGGGCTTCAGCCGGGTCCTGATCGCGGCCAGCGAGCCCTTGTCGTCGGGGACATGTTCCAGCACGTCGAGCAGCGCGATGAGGTCGTAGCTGCCGGCCGGGAACATCGACAGGTCGGGGAGTGCGGCTTCCTTGACCTCGCGGCCGAGCCTTTCGCTGGCCAGCTCACGCGCAATCGGATCGAGCTCGCTCGCCTCGACCTTTCCGAACCGCGACAACATGGCGAGGTTGTGGCCGGTGCCGGCGCCGAGCTCGAGGATTCGCGCGTCCTTGGGCGGCCTCGCGACCCGCTCGATCAATTCCGCCAGGATGCGGCGGCGGGCGGTGAACCACCAATGGCGCTGGTCGAGCTGCGCCATTTGCTCATAAACCTTGCGCTCCATTAGTCCCCGATTTCCTCGCGGACGACATAAAGCGGGCGCCCTTTGGTTTCCGTCAGAATGCGGCCGACATATTCGCCGAGCACGCCGAGCGAGAGCAGCTGGAGCCCGCCGAGGAACAGCACCGCGACCATCATCGAGGCATATCCCGGAACCTCGATGCCCGAGGTCAGGGTCCGAATGATGATGAAGATCGCATAGCCAAGCGCTCCAAGGGCGACGAACGCGCCGAGGTAGCTCCACACCCTGAGCGGAACCGTCGAGGCCGAGGTGATGCCGTCGATCGCCAGCGTCCACAGCTTCCAATAGTTATATTTGGTCTTGCCGACCTTTCGCTCTTCGCGATGGTAGCTGACCGCCGCCTGCTTGAACCCGGCCCAGGCGAACAGGCCCTTCATGAAGCGGTTGCGTTCGGGCATCCGCCGGATGACCTCGACCACGCGCCGGTCGAGCAGGCGAAAATCGCCGGCATGTTCGGGGATCTTGTCGCTGCTCAGCCAATTATGGGCGCGGTAATAGAGATCGGCGGTCAGGCGCTTGGGCAGACTGTCGGTTTCGCGATTGTCGCGCACCCCATAGACGACGTCATTCCCCTCGCGCCACTTGGCGACCATTTTCGGAAGCGCTTCGGGCGGGTCCTGGAGGTCGACGTCGAGCGGCACGACGCCGTTGCCGCGCGCCGAGTCCAGCCCTGCCGACAGGGCCGCTTCCTTGCCGAAGTTGCGCGACAGGGAGATGCCGCGGATTCGCGGGTCGGACGCGTGCGCCTTGCGGATCACTTCGAGGGTG
Source organism: uncultured Sphingomonas sp. (assembly GCA_965649725.1). GTDB lineage: Bacteria > Pseudomonadota > Alphaproteobacteria > Sphingomonadales > Sphingomonadaceae > Sphingomicrobium. The sequence goes on along the minus strand of CBFGLY010000144.1, from coordinate 629 downwards.
CGGTCGGTGCTTCCGTCGTCGACGAACAGGATTTCGAAGGAGCGCGCGGCCGGGTCGTTCATCGCTTCCAGGACGGGAATGACGCGCTCGAGGCAGGGCCCAATCGCCGCTTCCTCGTCCTTCACCGGAATGACCAAGCTGAGTTCGACGGTGTTCATGCGTAGACGAAGCGGCGATGGAGGGTGAAGGTCAAGAGCGGCGTCACGAAGACCATCGGGATCGTCGGCCACCAGTTCGGCCCGCCCAGCTGCTTGACCAGCAGCCAGATGAAGCCCTGGTTCACCAGGAAACCGATGACGTTCACGATGATGAAGCGGGTCATCCGCACATGGTGCCGGTCGCGCTCGCCATGGCCGCGGAAGCTGAAGGCGCCGTGGGTGAAATAGCTTACGGCGGAGAAGAACAGGAAGACGATGGTGAAGCTGACCATCGGATCGACGCGCAAATATTCGGCAATCGCCCAATAGCTGGCCGCCACCAGCAAGGTGATCGCGAAACCGGCGAAGGCATAGCGGACCAGCTGCAGCAGCATGGTGCGATGCTCGGGATCGACCTTCCGGAGGGTGGACTGGATCATCGGCTTGCTCTCTAGCCGGTCGGCGTTAGGACACAATCAAAGAGTTGGCGGG
>CBFGLY010000143.1:0-4094 GCA_965649725.1 uncultured Sphingomonas sp. | reverse complement strand
TCGCCGACGATGATCGGGGCGCGATAGATGATGATGCGGTCGACCAGGTCCGCCGCCAGGAATGCTGTCGCAGTCGCCGATCCGCCCTCGACCAGCAGGTCGTTGACGTCATGAAGCCGAAGCACATCCTGCGGAGAAGAAAGGATTTCCCACCCGTCGACCGCCTCCCCGCGGGTCAGCAGGGCGCGGCGGGGAGAATGTTCTTCCAGCCCGGGCAGCCGGACGTCGAGCTTTGGCGAGTCGGCGAGATAGGTGCCGCGCCCGACCAGGATCATGTCGCTTCGGGCCCGCTCCAAATGGACATGGGCGCGGGCATCCTCACCCGTGATCCATTTGGACTCGCCGGAAGGAAGCGCGATTTTCCCGTCGATCGAGAGCGCAAGCTTGAGAGTGACGCGGGGGCGGCCGCGCTCGATCCGGCTGAAATAGCCAGCCATGCTGTCACGAGCCGCCCGCCTGCCGACGCCGCTTTTCACCTCGACGCCGGCCTTGCGCAGCGCGGCGAAGCCTTTGCCGGCGGTTCGCGGATCGGGATCCTTGAGGGCCGCGACGACGCGTACGATTCCCGCCTTGGGGATGATCGCGGCGCAGGTCGGACCGCGCTCGCTAAGGTGAGCGCAGGGTTCGAGGGTGGTATAGAGCGTGGCGCCCCTTGCCTTCTTGCCGGCCTCCGCCAACGCGACCGCTTCGGCATGGGGCCGGCCGCCATCGGCGGTCGCGCCGCGCCCGACGATCCGGCCGTCTTTCACGACGACGCAGCCGACGTTGGGATTGGGTGCGGTGCGGCCGCGGGCGGCTTCGCCCAGCCGCACGGCTTCGCGCATGAATTGCGCGTCACTCAATGCCGAACTGCTTTTCCAGCTTCTGATATTCGCGCCGCCTCGCTTCCTCGGCCTTGCGGCGCTCCGCCGACGCCTTTTTCTGGTCGGCGATGATGTCGGCATCGGTCCGCTCGGGCCCGTAATTCTCGACATAGACGACGGTTGGTTCGGGCGCCGTGTTGATCTTGGAATCGACGAAGAAGATGATGACGATGATCACCGTCACCAGCACCGCGAGCGTCGCGCCGAGCAGCTGCTCCCGGCTGCGCTGCCGAAGAAAGGCCTTGAGGTCGCTCAGCGCCGCGCGCGGGCCGACCATGGGTGGGAGGATCGCCATGCCCGGAGATGTAGGACGCCCTGTCCCATCCTGCCAGCCCCGGGCGATGGCGATGCTCATGCGTCCTCCAGCCTGAAGGCCAGGCTGATGACCGTCGTGGTCGGGACCGCGGCGCCGTCTTCCGTCGCCGGCTTGTATCGCCAGGCCCGGACGATGTGACGTCTTGCCGCCGCCAGGAAGTCGGGATCGGCGGCTCCCACCGGCTCGACCGAGGTAACCCGCCCGTTGGCGTCGATCGACAGGCGGAGCTTCAGGGTGGCCTCTTCCTCGTTGCGGAGCTTCGAAGCGGGATAGGGCGGCTTGATCGCGCTTTCCGGCGTTTTGAAGACGGCGGCCTTGCGCACCGGCACATGCCGCGGCGGATCGAGCGGCAGGGTGGAGATGCCGGTGCCGATCACTGGCGTGATCGCCGAAGTCGGCGGGCCCTGGTCGAGGGGCAGGGTGGGAAGCGTTGGTCCCATATCGACGATTTTATGCGGTGGATCGATGAACGAAGTCTGAGGAGCGACTTTGGGCTCTGCCTTCGGTTCGGGCGGGACCTGCGGCGGCGGCGGCTCGATCGGAACGTTGAAAATCGTGGTGGGCTTATAGGGATCGACATCGATCACGCCCATTTTCGCGCTCATCACCGCGCCCAGAATCACGGCATGGCCGGCAAGGATCAGCGCGAGAGTATGGGGGGAGTTGGTCCGGACGGCGGCCCGGGGAGCGTTGGCGGCATATGCAAGCATCACAAGCCTCCTCTTCGAGAGACAGTGAATGTTACATCATATCATTCTATTGGCAAGCGCATTTTCAGACGGCGGCGGCCTTCAGCCGTGCGATCGTCCTTTCCTTGCCGATCAGCGTGACGAGCGGCGCCATCTCAGGCCCCGAATCCCGGCCGGTCAGCGCCGATCGGAGAGGGTGGAACAGCGACCTGCCCTTGCGGCCGGTGGATTCCTTGAGCTGGCCGGTCAGCGCGTGCCAGGGATCGGCGGACCAATCGAGGTTGGCGGCGATGTCTGCTGCCGCGGCAAGAAGCGGCTTGTCGTCTGGCACGACTTCCGGCGGCTCGATGGAGCCGTGAAGCACTGCAACCCAGTCCGCCGCTTCGCCCAAATGTGCCAGGTTGCCTCGGATGGCGAGCCAGTCCCGCTCGACGATGCCGGGATCGACCCGATCGGCCACGTCGGCATATTCGAGATGGTGAAGCAGCTTGGCGTTGAGCTGCTCGACTTCCTCAAGGCTGAAATGAGCCGGGGCGCGCCCGAAGGTCGAAAAGTCGAAGCCCTCGGCCAGTTCATCCAGGCTCGTCCGGACTTCGACCGGCTGCGAGGTCCCGAGCCGCGCCAGCAACGAAAGCAGGGCCAGCGGTTCGATCCCCGCTTCCCGAAGCGCCTCGACGCCGGTCGAGCCCAGCCGTTTCGACAGCTTTCCTTCCGAAGCGACCAGCAAAGCCTCGTGCGCCAAGTGCGGAGGCCCCGACCCCAGGGCCGAGAACATTTGCAGCTGCACCGCGCTGTTCGCGACATGATCTTCGCCGCGCACGATGTGCGTGATGCCAAGGTCGATATCGTCGATCACGCTGGGCAGCAGATAGAGCCAGCTGCCGTCGGCCCGGCGGATGACGGGATCGCTAATCAGCCTGGGATCGAACCGCTGATGGCCGCGAACGAGGTCGTCCCACTCGATCGGCTGGTCATGGTCCAGCTTGAACCGCCAGTGGGGCGGCACGCCATCCGGTATCGGCGAGCCTTCGGGCTTGCGCTCGTAAACGGGCGGCAGGCCGCGTCCGAGCAACACCTTGCGGCGAAGTTCCAATTCTTCCGGCGTTTCAAAGCAGGCATAGACCCGCCCGGCGTCTCGCAGCCGCTCGAACTCGCGCTCATAGAGGTCGAAGCGCTCCGACTGCCGCGCTTCCCCGTCGGGATCGAGGCCGAGCCAGGCCAGGTCGGCGCGGATCGCCTCGACATGCTCCTCGCGGCTCCGCTCGAGGTCGGTGTCGTCGATGCGCAGCAGGAAGCGCCCGCCATTCTTCCGCGCGAACAGCGCATTGTGAAGCGCCGTGCGGATGTTGCCGACATGAAGCCGGCCGGTCGGCGAAGGAGCGAAGCGGGTAACGACGGTCATCGGCAGCGCCCTAACACCGTGACTGGCGCAAAGGCTAGCGGCGCTCCAGGCTCAGTGTCCCGCCGGTTCCGGACAGGCTCGCCTCGGCGCCGTCCTTGGCGAAAATGGCGATGTTGGATTCGCTGAGCGCGGCATAGGCCGTCTCCTCGCCCGCGCTCGGCGCGCTGCCGCAATTGCTGCTCCCCGACGGCGAAGCGGTGAAGGCGACGACGTTGCGCTTTTGGGTATAGGTCCAGGCGCGGCGGAGGCAGCCGGTGGCAAGCGTCGCACGGCCCTTGTCGAAGGACGCCGTCATGCCGATCGCCGCCGCATTGGGAACCCCGCCGATCCCCTTGATCCGCCATTCGCCCTCTAGCGAGGGGACTTCGGCCTTGGCCTCGGGCTCGGCAGCAACGGCCTCGTTGGCCTGAGGCGCCGGCTCATTGTCCTGCCGGCCGCAACCGGCGATAAGCAGCAGGGCGGCGATCGGGAGAAATCGGGTCACGGGTGGCTTCCTTCGTTCAGGAGGTGTGGAAGGCGTTGCTGATCGGATAACGCCGGTCGCGGCCGAAGTTGCGCCGGCCGAGCTTTACCCCCGGCGGGGCCTGCCGGCGCTTATATTCGGCCCGAAGCAGCTTGCGCTCTATATCGGCGACCACCGCAAGGTCCGCCCCCGTGGCCGACGCCGTTTCCTTGACCGACCATTCCTTCTCCACCAGCCCTTCCAGGATGCGGTCCAGAAGCGAATAGGGCGGCAAGCTGTCCTCGTCCTTCTGGTCGGGCCTTAGCTCCGCCGAGGGCGGCTTTTCGATGACGCGCTGGGGCATCACCGGACCGTCGGGCCC
>CBFGLY010000142.1:0-4128 GCA_965649725.1 uncultured Sphingomonas sp. | reverse complement strand
GCTTCGTTGCTGCTGCAAGCCGAAACCGCCAGGGCCGCACCAGCGACCAGGATCAAAGCACGCATTCAAAACTCCCTTGATTGTCAGATCTGCCGGGGTGTTCCCCTTACGCAAATCGCGCGCACAATAGTCGGGGAGAGGCCTTGCCTCAAGCGACTTGTGGCGCGGGGCTCAACAAGCTGAGAAACAACGGAAAGTTCCGTTTCAACGCAATATCCACATCGCCCATCGTGCAATCGAGGCCCAATCCGGCGAGGCTCGTCACTCCATATTCCGCGATGCCGCACGGCACGATTCCGCCGAAATGCGACAGGTCCGGGGCGACGTTGATCGAAAAGCCGTGCATGGTCACCCAACGGCGCACGCGAACGCCGATCGCTCCGATCTTGGCTTCGTCTGCGCCGCTCCCGGTCCAGATGCCGATGCGGCCCGGTTCGCGCCGGGCCTCGACGCCCAAGTCGCGAAGAGTGGCGATGATCCACTCCTCGAGCGACTGGACGAAATTGCGGATGTCCTTGCCCCGCCGCTCGAGGTCGAGGACGAGATAGACGACCCGCTGGCCCGGCCCGTGATAAGTGTAGCGTCCTCCGCGTCCCGCCTGGAACACCGGAAACCCCATCGGGTTGAAAAGCTCCGCCGGATCGGCGCTGGTCCCGGCGGTGAACAGCGGCGGATGCTCCAGCAGCCAGACAAGCTCGCCCGAATGTCCCTCCCGAACCGCCGCGGCGCGCCCTTCCATTTCGGCCAGTGCGTCGGCGTAGGGCACCAGCCCCTCGCTCACCCGCCATTCGATCCGCTCGTCGCTCATCCTGACGACATGGGCCCAGGCAAGGAGCCGGGCAAGGGCGATTGCATGCCAACCGAGCGCCACGCATAAGGGCCGTCCACGGAAGAAGGAATGTTTATGGCGGCGCTATCGATCGGTCAGGCTTGGGAGGAAAGCTCCGCGTTCCTGCGCCGGGAATATAGGCTTGTATCGCCCCTGGCGCTGGCATTCTTCGCCATCCCGACCGCCCTGACCGGGTGGATCAGTCCTTCGGTCAACGCCGCTGCGACGGAGGGAGCGCCGAGCTGGCTGCTGACGCTCGCGGTGCTGATCGCCGCGATGATCGGCCAGATCAGCATCGCCGGCCTCGCGATCGGCTGGAGCGGGAGCCTGGGCTCCGCCATCGCCCGGGCATTCGCCAGGGTCTGGGGCGTGCTGGCCGCGACGATGATCATCTTCCTGCCGCTGGCGATGGTCGCGGTTCTCGTCCTGGCCGTCATCCTCGGTCAGGCCGGGCTGGCCGATCCGGCCCAGATGACGCCCGAAGCCGTAGCCCGGGCGCCGGGCGTCGCGCTGTTCGTCCTTGCCCTGCTGATCGTCTTCCTGGTGGTGGCGGTGCGCATCTTCCCGATATCGGCGGTCGCCTTCGCCGAAACCGCCAACCCCTTCACGATGATCAAGCGCGCGTGGCGGCTGACCTCCGGTCATTTCCTGCGCCTTCTGGGACTGCTCCTGCTGCTGCTCATCGCAGCGGTCGTTGCGAGCGCGGCGGTGACGTTGCCGATCGGCTCGATCGCGACGCTCCTGGCAGGAGACGTCAGCCCGTTCAGCCTGTCCGCGCTGATCGTCGCGCTGTTCGAAGGCGCCATCTCCGCCGCAATCTCGGCGGTTTCCGCGACCATGGTCGCAAGGGTCTATGCCCAGCTGGCCGGCGCAGGGACCGCCGGAGTGCCGGATGTGGAGCGCGCCGAGTAGCTATTTCCACTTCGCCAGCGGCGGCAGGCTCATCAGGATCGCGTCGATGTTTCCGCCGGTCTTGAGCCCGAACAATGTGCCGCGGTCGTAGAGCAGGTTGAACTCGACGTAGCGGCCGCGAAACTGGAGCAGCTCGTCCATGTCGGCATCGGTGTAGGGCATGTTCATCCGCTTGCGGACGATTTGGGGATAGATATCCAGGAATGCCTCGCCCACATCGCGGGTGAAGGCGAAATGCTCGTCGAAATGATCTTCCAGCCGGTCGTAGAAGATTCCGCCCACGCCGCGCGCCCGGTGACGATGGGGAAGCCAGAAATATTCCTCCGCCCATTTCGAGAAGCGCGGGTAGAAAGTCGGGTCGTGGGCGGCGCAGGCGGCCCTCAGCCGCGCGTGGAAGGCGTCCGTATCCTCCTGGTTGGGAATGGCGGGATTGAGGTCCGCACCGCCCCCGAACCAGCGCCGCGTGGTGGTCAGGAAGCGCGTGTTCATGTGGACCGCGGGAACGTGCGGGTTGGCCATGTGGGCAACCAGGCTGATGCCTGTCGCGAAAAAGCTCGGGTCCTCGTCGGCGCCGGGGATCGAGGCCGCGAATTCGGGCGAGAATCGGCCGCCGACGGTCGAGACGTTGACTCCGACCTTTTCGAATATCTTGCCGTTCATCTGGCCGCGGACTCCGCCGCCGCCCGGTGTCCCGTCATCGTCGGTGCGGTCCCACGGAATATATTCGAAGCTCGCGTCGCTGCCCGCTTCGCGCTCGATCGCTTCGAATTCGGCGCAAATCCGGTCCCGCAAGGATTCGAACCAGTCGCGGGCGGCCTGTTGCTGATTGTCGAGCGGACTCATGCGGGCAATCCATCGGTTTGGCGCAGGGCTTCGCCGAGGGCGAGCGCCGCGCAGGTGGCGAGGTTGAAGGAGCGGACTTCGGCGCGGATCGGGATCCGCAGGCGGGAGTCGCAGGCTGCCGCGACCTCGGGCGGGACTCCCGCGCTTTCGCGACCGAACATCAAAATGTCGTCCTCGCGGAAGGAAAAATCATAGGCCGACTCATCGGCCTTGGTGGTGAACAGGATCAGCCGGCCGGGCAAGGCGGCCCTCATCGCTTCGAACGAAGCATGCCGAGTGACGTCGACATGATCGATATAATCCATTGCCGTGCGCCGGACCCGTTTGTCGTCCCATTCGAATCCCATCGGCTCGATCAGGTCGACGGGAACGCCCATGCAGGCGCCGAGGCGCATGACGGCGCCGACATTGCCGGCAATCTCGGGCTGAAAGAGGCAAAGCCGCATGCCTCGCCGATAGTCGCCAAGCCATCCGCCGCACAAGAAGGGCAATTTGACCATTTGCATGTTCGGGTCGAGGCGCTATCAGGCCCGCCAACCGCACCGGCCCGCCGGGCGCGGGGTCGTATCCGATGCTTTTCGGCATCCACGCGAAAATCGTCTTAAGGGTGAGCATGGCCACGCTGGAAGAAACTACAGCCGCGATGGAGGCAGACCATAGCCTTCGCCGTCGCGACTTCATCAATATTGCCGCAGTCAGCTTCGCCGGCGTAGGCGCCGTCGCCGTCGCGATCCCGCTGGTGAACCAGATGAGCCCGTCGGCCGACGTGCTGGCGCTCGCTTCGACCGAGGTCGATATTTCGAAGATTGCGCCGGGGCAGGCGATCAAGACCAGCTGGCGCAAGCAGCCGGTGTTCGTCCGCAACCTGACGCCCCAGGAAATCAAGGCGGCCAACGCCGTTCCGCTGGGCGAGCTTCGCGACCCGCAGACGCTGGCCGAACGCACCAAGCCGGGCAAGGAAAACTGGCTGATCACGCTGGGCGTCTGCACCCACCTCGGCTGCGTGCCGCTTGGCGTCGGAGAAGGCGAGAACCGGGGCGATTACGGCGGCTATTTCTGCCCGTGCCACGGTTCGCACTACGACACCGCCGCGCGAATCCGCAAAGGCCCGGCGCCGCTCAACCTGATGGTGCCCGAGTATAATTTCACGTCCGACACCGTCGTGACCATCGGCTGACAGGGGATAGACGCAACATGAGCTTTGCCTGGGCCAAGGCCTACGAACCCAAGACCGATCTGGGCCGCTGGATCGACGAGCGGATGCCGCTCCCCCGGCTGGTCTACAACGCCGTCGGCGGCGGTTATCCGGTGCCGCGCAACCTTAACTACGGCTGGAACTTCGGTGTCCTCAGCGGCATCTTCCTGACCGTCCAGATCATCACCGGAATCGTCCTGGCGATGCATTATTATGCGTCGGCCGACGGAGCGTTCAATTCGATCGAGCACATCATGCGCGACGTGAACGCCGGCTGGATGCTGCGCTACGCCCACGCCAACGGCGCGAGCTTCTTCTTCATCGTCGTCTATGCCCACATCTTCCGCGG
>CBFGLY010000141.1:0-4139 GCA_965649725.1 uncultured Sphingomonas sp. | reverse complement strand
CAAGCGCGTGCCCTATTTCAAGCCGGGCAAGGAAATGCGCGAGCGGCTGAACTTAGGCGAAGTGACCGCTGAATAATCGCCGCCAGGCGCCGCGGAGAGCTTTCCGCGGGAACGGCGGTGCGAGCGTGCGGACGTGGCGGAACCGGTAGACGCTGGAGACTTAAAATCTTCTGCCCCCAGGGGCGTGCGGGTTCGAGTCCCGCCGTCCGCACGCATCCTCCCATGGCCGCTTCGGTCCGTGCCGGAGGAAAATATTAAGCAATCGGCAGTAAACCGCCGTTTGTGCGCAGTTTTTGGCTTTCCAAGTCCGCGTCGCGGGACCGCAACATGTCGCTCGCCAATGCCCGGCGGGACATGCTGGTGCTGGGCATCCTCATCGCCGCCGTCGTCCTGCTGATCTGGAACGGCAGCGAATTCTTCCAGCGCCTGTCCTTCGCCCGCAACGGCCTCGGGCCCAGCCTGAAAGTCGTCGCCATCGCGCTGACGCTCAACGTCGCGCTGATCCTGTTCGGCTGGAGGCGCTACGTCGACCTGCAGCATGAGGCGGAGATGCGGCGGGAGGGCGAAGCACGCGCCGCGCTGATCGCCTCGACCGACGGAATGACCGGCCTCCTCAACCGCAAGGGCTTCGCCGACCAGGGCGAGGAATTGCGTTGCACCGCGGCCGAGGCAGGCCAGTCGCTGATCATCTTCTCGCTGCAGCTCAACCGCTTCAAGGCCGTCAACGACCGGCATGGCTATGACGTTGGCGATCGCGTTCTTCGAATGATCGCCGACTCCCTCGAGCAGGGCGTGCGGCCGGGCGAGCTCGTCGCAAGGCTCGCCGGCGACGAATTCGCGATCGCGCTGGCGGCGCCCAAGGAGCAGTTCGCCGAAGTCGAGCTTCTTGGCGAGCGGCTGCTTCGGGCGGTGACCAGGCCGTTCGAAGTCGACGGCAGGCTGGTCCAGGTCGGGGCGTTCCTCGGCATTGCCGCGTCCAGCCCCGACGAAGGGCAGGTTCCCGATTTCCTGCGCCGCGCCGATATCGCCCTTGACCGCGCCAAGTCGGCCCGGTCGGCGCGGCCGGTCTGGTTCGACGAGGGGATGGAGCGCGCGCTGATCGTCCATAGCGAGATCGAGCAGGGCATCCGCCACGGCCTGGAGCACGGCCAGTTCGTTCCCTATTTCGAACCGCAGGTCGACCTTGGAACCGGCTCGATCATCGGTTTCGAAGTGCTTGCCCGTTGGGAGCATCCGCTCAGCGGGCTGATCGAACCCGACCGCTTCATTCCGGTCGCCGAGGAACATGGCCTGATCGGCCGCTTGTCGGAGCAGATCATCCTGTCCGCGCTGACCCAGGCGGCCGGCTGGGACCCGTCGATCAAGATCTCGGTGAACATCTCGCCGACGCAACTGACCGACAGCTGGCTTGCCCAGCGGATCGTCCGCCTGCTGGCCGAGGCGGGCTTCCCGGCCGAGCGGCTGATGGTCGAAATCACCGAAAGCTCGCTGTTCGCCGACCTCGACCTTGCGCGGCAGATCGTCACCGGGCTCAAGAACCAGGGCGTGAAGCTTGCGCTCGACGATTTCGGCACCGGCTTCTCCTCGCTGGCGCACCTGCGCTCGCTGCCGTTCGACGTCATCAAGATCGACCGCAGCTTCGTGTCGACGCTGCAGGACGACCGCGAGAGCGCGGCCATCGTGCGCGCCGTGACGACTCTCGCCGACGCGCTTGGAGTGCCCGTCACGGTCGAGGGGATCGAGGATGCCGTCACCCACCAGGCCGTGGCCGGATTCGGCTGCGCCGTCGGGCAAGGATGGTATTTCGGAAAGCCGATGACCGGCGACCAGGCCGCCGCTCTGCTGCGCTCGAGCGAGGCGGCCGCGCCCGCCGCCGGCTCCCGCCGCACCGCCTGAGTTTCAGACATTGAAGGAGAGACCGGTCGTCCCGTCGCGGGACGGTGGGATCGTCATGCCCGTTGCGCACGTTGATGACTTGGTAAAAGAGTTGTTAAGAAAGTGCTCATGCGGACCGACCGTCGCCTTGCCAACCAGTTCCGGACCCGGGTTTTCGGGCGGGGCAGAAGCTATGCGATGGCGGCGGCCGAGCCGACGCCCGGCCTTACCGACGACCTCAGGATTTTCCTGCTGACCTTCGGCGGCGGCTTCCTCTTCATGACGATCTACCTGGCCTAATCGCAGGCGAGGTGCAGCTTCCAGCCTAGCCAGGCGGCAAGCACGCTCGCCACCGCGACTATCAAGAGGCTGTCGGCCACCGTCACCCCCATCTGCACCGCGACCGTCAGGATCAGCGTCGCTGCGACCATGAAGCCTGAATTGACGATATTGTTCGCGGCGATGGTCCGCGCAGTCTCCGCCTTGGACACGGTCGTGGTCAGGAAGGCGTAGAGCGGCACGACGAACATGCCGCCGGCGATGGCGACGCCGAGCAGGTCCAGCACCACCATCCAGCTGTTGGGGACGTCCATGAAAGCGGAAAGGTTGAGCAGCTCGCCGCCCGAGGCCGGCCATCCCTTCACCCGGCGATAAAGGTCGAGGACGAACAGGCCCATCAGCAGCGCCGATGCCGGCGAGTAGCGCGCGGATACCTTGCCGCCGAGCAGCCGGTTCACCGCGATCGACCCGATCGCGACGCCGACCGAGAAGGTCCCCAGGAACAGCGTCGCCACCGTCTGGTCCGACCCCAGCGAATTTTTGACGAGGGGCGGGAATTGCGCCGCCAGCACCGCCCCCATCGCCCAGAAGAAGCTGATGGCGATGATCGCCAGGAACAGACGCGGGATATGCAGCGTAGCGTTCACCAGCGTTATCGACGCGCGGACGATGTGCCAGTCGAAATGGAACGGCGGCGCGTCGGGGTCCGGCGGCGCGGGCGGGACGAATTGCCCGGCGACGCGCCCGATCAAGGCCACCGCAAGCACCGCCAGCGCGGCCCATTCGGCATGGAAGCTGCCGTCCGGCCGCTGCAACACCAGCACCCCGCCAAGCAGCGTTCCGCCGAGGATTCCGATGTAGGTGCCCGCCTCGACCAGGCCGGTGCCGCCAAGCACTTCTTCCTTCGCCAGATGCTGCGGCAGGATCGCATATTTGATCGGACCGAAGAAGGTCGAATGGACGCCCATCGCGGTAAGCGCCAGGAGCAGCAGTGGGACGTTGTGCAGCAGCAAGCCCCCCGCGCCGACCAGCATGATCAATATCTCGGCCGTCTTCACGATTCGGACGATCTTCGCCTTGTCGCGCTCGTCCGCCAGCTGCCCCGACAGGGCCGACAGCAGGAAGAAGGGCAGGATGAACAGGCCGCCGGCGATGGCGCTGAACGTCGCCTCCTGCGTCGCGTCCTTGTAGATGCCGTAGATGACCAGCATCACCATCGAGGTGCGGAACAGATTGTCGTTGAAGGCGCCGAGGAACTGGGTGACGAAGATCGGCAGGAAGCGCCGGGTGCGGAGAAGGTGAACGCTATTCTGCATCGTCGTTGGGTAGTGGTGATAGCGGCTTCCCTAGTCCCCGCAAGCGCGGGCTTCGGGACTGTCCAAATGCCGCGCATTGTCCTAGCGAGCGCTTAGATGCTGACGCTTCCCAACCTGCTGACGCTTTCGCGCATTCTCGCCGTGCCGATCCTGGTGTTCCTGCTGTGGCGGCCGACGCCGATCGACTATGCGATCACCTTCGTCCTCTACTGCGTCGTCGGCATCACCGATTATTTCGACGGCTATCTCGCCCGGGCGCAGGCCAAGATTTCGCGCCTGGGACAGTTCCTCGACCCGATCGCCGACAAGATCATGGTCGCCGCGGTGATCGTCATGCTCATGGCCTCGCGCGAAGCCGACGGCGACCCTCCCGTCATCCAGGACTTCAGCATCATCCCGGCGCTCATCATCCTGCTGCGCGAGATCATCGTGTCCGGCCTTCGCGAATTCCTCGCGCCGCTCAACGTCTCGATGCCGGTCAGCAAGCTGGCCAAGTGGAAGACGACGTTCCAGCTCGTGTCGCTTGGCGCGCTGATCCTTGGCGGCGCCTTTCCGGGCCAGGCCTGGATCCACACCGTCGGGCTCGCCAGCCTGTGGACCGCCGCGGCCCTGACGCTGGTCACCGGCTACGATTATCTTCGCATCGGCCTCAAGCACATGGATTAACGC
>CBFGLY010000140.1:0-4183 GCA_965649725.1 uncultured Sphingomonas sp. | reverse complement strand
GCATTTCGACGCTGACCATCAGCACCTTGTAGAGCGCGTAGAACACCGGAATCTGAAGCAGGATCGGCAAGCAGCCCGCGGCCGGATTGATCTTCTCTTCCTGGTAGAGCTTCAGCATCTCCTGCTGCAGGCGCGGCTTGTCGTCCTTGTAGCGTTCCTGGATCGCCTTCATCTTCGGCTGGACGCGACGCATTCCGGCCATCGAGCGGAATTGCTTGTCGGCGATCGGGAACATCAGAAGCCGGACGATGAAGGTCAGGCAGATGATCGCCACGCCGAAGTTTCCGGTGGTGTGGAACAGCCACTGGAGCAGGTCGAAGATCGGCCGCATGAACCATTCGAACCAGCCCCAGTCGATCGACTTTGAAAGCTTGGTGATCCCGGCGTCCTCATAGCGGTCGAGGACCTGCTTTTCCTTGGCGCCGGCGAACAGGCGGGTCTCGCCGCTGACAGCCTGGCCGGGAGCGACGATGAAGGGCGCTCCGGCATAGTCGGCCTGATAGGCGCCGCTTCCGCTTTTGCGCAGGCTGGCCTCGACCGGCGCTCCGCCGGCCGGGATCAGCGCCGTCAGCCAATATTTGTCGGTAAAGCCGAGCCAGCCGCCCTTGCTGTCGCGGGTGATGCCGGCCTTGTTCTCGTCAAGCGTGTCCCAATCGACGTCATAGTCGGCCCTGCCGCCCAGATAGCTGATCGGCCCGACATGATTGGTCCAGGAGGAGGGGTCGTGGCTCTTGGCCGCGCGGCTGACGAGCCCGTAGGATCGAAGCGCGACAGGGCCGGAGCCGCCATTCACGACGCGCTGGCGAACGTTGAACAGATAATCGTCGTCGACCGACACGATCTGCTCGAACCGCTGCCCGGTCGGATTGGTCCAGCTCAGCGTCACCGGCTTTCCGGGCGAAAGGACGGGAGCGCTCGCCGTCCAGACGCTGTTCGCATCCGGCGCCGCCACGCCCTGGCCGGTCCAGCCGAACTGGGCGAAATAGGCTTGGGGAGCGCCGGCGGGCGAAAGGAGCCGAACCGGCGGCGAATCCTTGGCGATCGTCTCGCGCTGCTCGACCAGCACGAGATCGTCGATCCGCGCACCCTTGAGGTTGATCGAACCCTTCAGGCTGGGCGTGTCGATCCGGACGCGCGGGCTTTCGGCCAGGACGACCTCGCGCTTGCGAATCGCGCGCGGGGCATCGGCGGTCGGGTCGGCCTGGGGCTGCGGGACCGGCTTTACCTTGCCGTTCTCGACCTGCTGGGTCTGCGGGCCCGCGGTCGGGAAGAATTGCTCGGACAAGAGGCTCCAGCCGATCAGCACCAGCGCGCTCAGCACGATCGCGAGGAGCATGTTCTTATTGTCGTTCACTTGTCGTCTTGTCCTTGAAATCTCAGGGGACCGGATCCGGCCCCTGTCCCCCCCAGGGATGGCAACGGAAGATTCGCTTCAACGCGAGCCAGCCGCCTTTGGCAGCCCCATAGCGTTGAAGCGCGGTAATCGCATAGGCCGAACAGCTCGGCTGGAAGCGGCAGCTCGGCGGAAGGATGCGCGACGGGCCCAATTGCCAGCCGCGGGTCAGCAGGATCAGGGCCTTGGCGATCATGCGGCGGCCAATTTCTTGAGCGCGCGCTTCAGTTCCGCCGCAAGGCTGGCGTAATCGCGCTCGACCCCGCCTGCACGGCCGATGAGCACATGGTCGGCACCGGCGATCCCGTGATCGGGAAGCGTTTCGCGGGCAAGGGCGCGGAAGCGGCGCTTCATCCGGTTGCGGACGACCGCGTTGCCGATCTTCTTGGTGACGGTGAAGCCGACGCGCATCGTCGCATCGTCATCGCCGCGCGGGCGGACGAGCAGGACGAAGCCGGGCATGGGGGCGCGCTTGCCGCGGTTGGCGGCAAGGAAATCGGCCCTTTTTGTCAGCGTGACTAGGCGCTGAGCTTCTTGCGGCCGCGGGCGCGGCGCGCGTTCAGCACCTTGCGTCCGCCGACCGTCGCCATGCGGCTGCGGAACCCGTGCCGCCGCTTGCGGACCAGATTGCTCGGCTGGAAAGTGCGCTTCATCGCTCATGCCTTCAAATTCGAATGAAAAAGGGCCGCCGAAGCGGCCGTTGTTGAGGGCGCCGATAGTCGGATGAGGTGTGGAAGTCAACGCTCCGGATCGCCGGGCATTTCGGGGGAATGGGCGGGCGGCCCGGGAATTTTCGAGGCGATCGGCCCTTCGTCGCGCTCATCCTCCGGCGGCGGGCAGCCAAGCTCCTCGCGCTCCTTGCGGATCGCCTCGCGCCGCTTCGCGCTCGGCCGCCTCAGCCCCCAGTCGGCCCAACGCCCGGCCTTGGGCTGCCAGCGCTTGAAATGGACGTAGCGGCGCTTGGCCCACATGCTGGTCTTCAGCACCATCGCCAGCCCGATCGCGAAGACGAAAACGCCGCCGGGACCCGGGATCACGCCTGCCACGGGCGAGAGGATGATCAGGAGAACGCCCAGGATGAAGATCGTCCACTCGACCAGCGGATGGTCGATGAAGCTACGCCACTGATCACGCGTCCACATGGGCGGGCATGTGGGCAAGCCGATGCGATGCGACAAGGGTTCTTGCTTATCTGGAGAGCGCCGGTCTACGGTCCGGGCGCCGAGCTAGGGGGAAGTTTGTCTTGTTTGCGTAGGGCTGAATTCGGGAGCGTCCGCTAATGGTCGCGACCGTCGCCACTGTTGCGTATCTGGGGTTGGAAGCGCGGGCCGTCGAGGTCCAGGTCCAGCTCTCCGCCGGGCTTCCCGCATTCGTCATCGTCGGATTGCCGGACAAGGCCGTCGCCGAGAGCCGCGAGCGGGTGCGCGCGGCCCTGTCGGCCATCGGCCTTGCGCTTCCGCCCAAGCGGATCACGGTCAACCTTTCGCCGGCCGACCTCCCCAAGGAAGGGTCGCATTTCGACCTGCCGATCGCGCTGTGCCTGCTGGCGGCGATCGGGGCGACCGACGCGGAGAGCCTGTCGCACTATGTCGCGGTCGGCGAGCTGAGCCTCGACGGACGGATCGCCGCCTCGCCGGGCGTGCTGCTGGCAGCGCTTCACGCGAGCGGGCAGGGCATGGGCCTGATCTGCCCGGCGGCGCAGGGCAGCGAGGCCGCCTGGGCTGGAAATGTCGAAGTATTGGCAGCGCCGGACCTCCTCGCCCTTCTGTCGCATTTCAAGGGAACCCAGCTGCTCCGAGCGCCGGAGCCCGGGGTCGCGGAGGCCGTTGCGGGTGGACCGGACCTCAGGCAGGTGAAGGGCCAGGAAGTCGCCAAGCGTGCCCTGGAGATCGCGGCGGCCGGCGGTCACAATTTGCTGATGAGCGGGCCGCCGGGCGCGGGCAAGTCGCTGCTGGCCGCCTGCCTGCCCGGCATACTTCCTCCGCTCGAGCCCGCGGAAGCACTTGAAGTGTCGATGGTCGCTAGCGTCGCCGGCGAGCTGGAGGGCGGGCGCTTGCGGAGGCGCCGGCCGTTCCGATCGCCGCATCACTCGGCATCAATGCCTGCGCTGGTCGGCGGAGGCCTGAAGGTCCGGCCGGGCGAAATCAGCCTGGCACATTTGGGCGTGCTGTTCCTGGACGAGCTGCCCGAGTTCCAGCGCGGCGTGCTGGATTCGCTTCGCCAGCCGTTGGAGACCGGAACGGTGAGCGTCGCCAGGGCGAACATGCACGTCACTTTTCCGGCCCGCGTGCAGATGATCGCGGCGATGAACCCGTGCCGTTGCGGCCATCTCGGCGATCCGGCCCTGGCTTGCGCGCGGGCGCCGAAATGCGCTGCCGACTATCAGGCCAAGGTTTCCGGCCCGCTGCTCGACCGCATCGACCTTCACGTGGAGGTCCAGGGAGTCAGCGCAGCGGACCTGACTTTGCCGCCGCCCGCCGAGGGCAGCGACCAGGTCGCCAATCGTGTCGCCCAGGCTCGCAACGTCCAGACAAAGCGCTTCAACGGGTCCGGCATCCGGACCAATGCCGAAGCCGACGGCGAATTGCTGGACAAGATCGCGACGCCCGACGAGCCCGGCCGAAAGCTGCTGGCCGATGCGGCGGCGGCCATGCGCCTGAGCGCGCGCGGCTATCACCGGGTGCTCCGCGTGGCCCGGACCATCGCCGACCTCGCCTGGAGCGAGCAGGTCGGCCGGATCCATGTTGCCGAGGCGCTGAGCTATCGCAGGCAGGCGCCGCGAAACTAGGG
>CBFGLY010000139.1:0-4188 GCA_965649725.1 uncultured Sphingomonas sp. | reverse complement strand
GTATCATGCACTGGCTGGATTCCACGCCGTCGCGTGAGATTGACCCTGTCCTCGATTGCCTGACGTTCCTCGCGCGCCGCTCGGACAGGCCGTCTTCCCCGGTCTTGCTGCGCGCGGGGCTGGCGCTTTCCGCCACGGGCACGCTTCCGTTCCACCAGATCGAGCCGGCGCTCGAGCAGGTCGGGATGCGGGGCGAGCCCGTGGCGCGCCGGCGTATCTCCGGCTGGCGACTTCAGCAGCTTCCTGCGATCGTCGAGCTGACCGAGGAGCGCGCGATCGTCCTTCTCGAAATGAAGGGCGGCGACGCGCTCATCTATGCGCCCGGCACGGCCGAGCCGATGTGGGTTCCGGTCGGCGATCTCGACCCGGTTTTCACGGGGCAGGCCATCGCCGTCGAGGCCGATCCCACCAGCGAGCGCGCCGGCGAGCGGCCGTGGGACAAGGCCCGCCGCACCCACTGGTTCTGGTCGGAAGTGTGGAAGGTCCGGCGCGAATTCTGGCCGGTCCTGCTGGCCGCGTTGATCGTCAACCTGCTGGCGCTGGCCGTGCCGCTGTTCACGATGAACGTCTACGACCGGGTCATCCCCAACAAGGCGGTCCCGACCCTGTGGGTCCTTGCGATTGGCGTCATCCTGGCGCTGGGCTTCGACTTCACCCTTCGCCTCGCCCGCTCCCAGCTGGTCGACGAGATCGGCCGGAGGCTGGACGCGAAATATAGCCAGAAGCTGTTCGAAAAGGTGATGAACCTGCCGATGGCCGAACGCCAGGGAAGCACCGGCGCCTTCGCCAAGCGGGTCAGCGAATATGAAGGCGTTCGCGACTTCTTCGCCTCCACTTCGGTCGTGCTGCTGGTCGACATCGGCTTCATGGCCGTTTTCCTGATCCTGATCGCGGTACTCGCCGGGCCGCTGGTGCTGGTTCCGATTGTCGGAATCGCAGTCATGCTGACCGTCGGCATCGCCCTGCAGCGGCGGATGGCGAGCACTGCGCTCGACGCGCAGGCCGACAGCTCGCTGCAGCACAGCGTGCTGGTCGAATCCATTTCCGGCATCGAAACGCTCAAGTCCGCCCGCGCCGAGGGCCAGATGCTGGGCCGCTGGCGGCGCTATGCGTCGATGTCCGCAGCGACCCAGGAGAAGATGCGCCGCCTGACCTCGGTCGCGGTCAATCTCGCTTCGATCAGCCAGCAGGCGATCAGCGTCGGGCTGGTGGTCGGCGGCTTCTATCTGTTCAATAACGGCGACATCACCATGGGAGCGATCATCGCCATCGTGATGCTTGCCGGCCGGGCCATGTCGCCGATCGGCCAGTTCGCCTTCCTGATCACCCGCGCGCGCCAGTCGATGACGACGCTGGACTCGCTGCAGCGGATGATGGAGGCGCCCGACGAACGCCAGGTCGCCGCTCGAAGCATGGTGCCGGAAATCCGCGCCGGCCATGTCGAGCTGAAGAGCGCGAGCTTCCGCTATCCCGGAGCGAGCCTCGACAGCCTGTCCGACATCAATCTTTCGGTGAAGCCGGGCGAGCGGATCGCGATCATCGGCCGCGTGGCTTCGGGCAAGTCGACGCTGGGCCGTCTCCTGTGCGGGCTTTACGCGCCGACCGGCGGCGAGATGCTCGTCGACGGCCTCGACAGCCGCCAATATCACCCGCACCAGCTGCGCGATTCTTTCCGCTTCGTCGGCCAGGACGCCGAGCTGTTTTCGGGCAGCGTGCGCGACAATCTCGTGCTTGGCGCCGCTCGGGCCGACGACCAGCAGCTGGTCGACGCGGTCGTCCGGTCGGGAGCCGACATCTTCCTGTCGCGCGATGCCGCCGGCTTCGATCGCCCTGTCGGGGAGCGCGGGTCGCTCCTTTCCGGCGGGCAGCGCTCGCTTCTGGTGCTTGCGCGTGCCCTGGTCTCGCCGTCGAAGCTGCTGTTCCTGGACGAGCCGACCGGCGCGATGGACACCCAGACCGAGCTCTATTTCATCGAGAAGCTCAAGAGCGCGCTGGCCAAGGACCAGACGCTGATCGTCTCGACGCACCGTCACAACATGCTGAGCATCTGCGAGCGGCTGATCGTGATCGATGCGGGCAAGATCATCGCCGACGGACCGCGCGACGAAGTGATGGGCAGGATGGCCGGTGCGGCGAAGCAGGGAGCGGGCAAATGAGCCGGCTCGCCCAAATCCGCCTTCCGCAGCGGCGCCACTTGGTCTTCGCCGCCATCGCCCTTCTTGGCGGAGTCGTTGGCGGCACCACCATCCGGGTTCAGCCGACCCACGCTTCGTCGACCACCGTCCTGATCGCGCCGGCGGACGCCGCGGCGCTGATCGACATGACGTCGGGCGAACATCTGGTCGAGGCACGGGCAATCGGCGAGGATGCCAAGCTCATCAACGCATCGATCCCGTTCAGCAGTCTGCCGGTGACCGCCGCGCGGCCATTCGACCTTTCGAACAGCGATCCGCTCGATCAGCGCCGGGCGCTGCTGTGCATGACCCAGGCCGTTTATTACGAGGCAGGGTTCGAGCCCCTGGAAGGCCGCCGGGCCGTCGCGCAGGTGGTGCTGAACCGGATGCGTCACCCGGCCTTTCCGAAGTCGGTCTGCGGGGTGGTCTATCAGGGCGCGCGCGATCCCGTCTGCCAGTTCAGTTTCGTCTGCGACGGATCGCTCTACCGCAAGCCCGCGCTCGGCGCTTGGAAGCAGGCGGAAGCGGTTGCCAAGGCCGCTCTCGACGGTTTCGTCGAGCGCAAGGTCGGCGCAGCGACGCACTACCATGCCGATTATGTGTCGCCCTTCTGGGCGCCGCGCCTCGCGAAGATCACGCAGATCGGCGCGCATATCTTCTACCGCTGGCCGGGCGCCTGGGGTTCGACCGCAGCCTTCACCGGCCGCTACATCGGCGAGCCGTCCGACCCGCTGGCCCTTCGGCCGCCGCTTCGCCAGGCAGTTCTCACCGACGGGACGACCGCGCCCGTGGAGGATCTAGTCCCTGCCGGCCCGCCGGTTTCCCGCGCTCCGAACGATGTCGGCGGATTGCTCGACACGACGAAGGGCTGGACCCTCAACATTCCGATGCCGTCCGAAGCGGACAAGGCAACCAGGGCGATCGCCGCCCGGCAAAAGGACCAGGCAGCACCGGCCGAAACGCCGGTCGTGGCCGGTCAGCTGGCGGCGCGCTAGGCGACAGGATCGAACATCATGGCGACCATTCCATTCCTTCCCACCGGTACCCAGCGACGGCGCGAGCCGCTGACGGGGGCGCGGCTGATCATCGTGTCGGTCGCCGTCGGCTTCGCCATCTTCCTCATCTGGGCGATGCTGGCGCAGGTCGACGAGGTCACCGCCGGCCAGGGCAAGGTCATCCCGTCGAGCAAGGTCCAGATCATCCAGTCGACCCAGGCGGCAACGATCGCGGAGCTGCTCGTCCGGTCCGGCCAGCAGGTCAAGAAGGGCCAGTTGCTCGCCCGGCTCGACAGTCCGGAAAGCCGTTCGATCCTAGCGGAGAACGAGGCGCTGCAGGCGCGCTCGGCTCGCCTGGAAGCGGAAGGGACGGGAGCGGGCGGAGCGCTTGCCGGGGACGAAGCCCAATTGAGCGCGGTCCGGCGCGAAGCGCTGGGCAGCCGGGTTGCCGCGCTCCAGGCTTCGGCCGAGCAGCGCAGGCGCGAGGCCGCGGAAGCCAATGCGACCATCTCCAGCCTTCAAAGCAGCCTGTCGCTCGCCCAGAAGCAGGTTGCGATGCTGGAGCCGCTGGCCGCGAAGAATATCGTGCCGCAAACCGAACTCATCGATGCCCGGCGCGAGGTCGTCGATCTCCAGGGCCGCATCGCCGCCGCCCGCGAACAGGCCGGCCGCGCGAATGCCGCGGTAAGCGAAGCGCTGAGCCAGGCCAACGAGGCCCGCTTCACCTTCCGCCAGGATGCCCTCAACGAGGCGAGCCAGGTTAACCAGAAGATCGCGGTCAATGAGCAGACCCTGCGCGGCCGCAACAGCCTCGGCCGGATGGAGCTCCGCTCGCCGGTCGACGGCGTCGTCAACGATGTCCAGGTCACCACCATCGGCGGCTTCGTCCAGGCGGGCGAAAAGGTGATGGAAGTGGTTCCGATGGGCGACAAGCTGCTCGTCGAGACGCGCGTCAAGCCGAGCGACATCGCCTTCATCAAGGTCGGCGACAAGGCGCTGGTCAAGGTCACCGCCTACGA
>CBFGLY010000138.1:0-4200 GCA_965649725.1 uncultured Sphingomonas sp. | reverse complement strand
ATCGTCGCCTGGCACGTCAAGGTCGGCGACCGGGTCGAGGAAGACCAGCAGCTGGCCGACATGATGACCGACAAGGCGACGGTCGAGATGGAGTCGCCGGTCGCCGGTACGGTGAAAAAGCTGGCGGGCGAGGTGGGCGACCAGATCGCGATCGGATCGGTGCTGGTCGAGATCGAGACCGAAGGCGCGGCGGCGGCCAAGGAACCCGCGGCGAAAAGCGAGAAAGAGCAGCCGCTGGCTGACGGCGCGGAAAAGCCGACCAAGGAGCAGGCTGAAGCGATTCCCGTGATGGCAACCGCGGAGAAACCCAAATCCGCTCACCCTGAGCCTGTCGAAGGGCTGCCCTCCCCTTATTCGAACAAAGAAAAAGGCAGTGCTTCGACAAGCTCAGCACAGACGGAAGTTGGGGCCAAGGTTCTTGCCTCCCCCGCCGTTCGCCAGCGCGCACGCGACCTCGGCATCGATCTCTCGCAGGTGCAGACGACCGGCGACCGCATCCGCCACGCCGACCTCGATGCCTACTTGCTCTACAACGGCGGCACCGTCTCCCATCGCCCGTCGGCGCCGCGCAAGGACGAGACGATCAAGGTCGTCGGCCTGCGCCGCAAGATCGCCGAGAATATGCAGGAGGCGAAGCGCCGAATTCCGCATTTCGCGCTGGTCGAGCAGTTCGACGTGACCGACCTGGAAGACACGCGGGCGATGATGAACCGCGATCGCGGTTCGAACCCGAAGCTGACCATCCTGCCCTTCCTGATCACTGCCCTTTCGAAGGCGATGGCAGAATGGCCGATGCTCAACGCCACCTATGACGATGACGCCAATGTCGTCACCCGCCACGGCGCGGTGCACATGGGCGTTGCGACCCAGACCGAGGGCGGCCTGATGGTCCCGGTGATCCGCAACGCGGAAGGCATGAGCGTGTGGCAGCTGGCCCGAGAAGTCCTCCGCCTGAGCGAGGCCGCCCGCACCGGCAAGGCCAGCCGCGAAGAGCTGACCGGGCCGACCTTCACCATCTCCTCGCTCGGGCCGATGGGCGGCATCGCCTCGACCCCGGTCATCAACCCGCCGCAGGTTGCGACCATCGCCGTCAACAAGCTCCAGGAAATCCCGGTGATCGTCGACGGCGAGCTGGAAGCGCGCAAGGTAATGAACCTGTCGTTGAGCTGCGACCATCGCGTGGTCGATGGCTGGGACGCGGCGAGTTTCCTGCAGACCCTGAAGGGCTACATCGAAAACCCGCTTCGGTTGCTCAGCGCCTGATGCGGTCGCCCGGGGCAGCGACGCTCGGCCTCGGCACCCTCGCGGTCATATCCGGCGCTGCATTCCTGTGGAACGTCGGCGCGCTGCCCGGAATGGCGAGCCGCAATGCCGCCGCCTATCTCGTCGGGCTCCTGCTGGGCTGGGCCGCTCACCACCTTGCGCACCGGCGGTTCGGGGCCGAGGCCCTGTTCGCCCTTGCCACTGCACTGCTGGCGATCGTGCTGCTCGTCGGAATCGAGCTTGAAGGAGTGAAGCGCTGGCTTCCGATCGGCCCGATCCATGTGCAGCCGGCATTGATCCTCGCGCCGTTCCTCCTCGCGCTCGTCGCAAGCCGGGAAGGCCGCCACTGGCGCCCCCTGGTCCTGGTCCCGGTTGCCCTCATCGCCGCGCAGCCCGACGCGGCGACTTCGGTCGCGCTTGCGGGTGGCGTCGCGGTGCTGATGGCGGCGGCCAGTTGGCGGTCCCGGCGGGGATGGTCGCAGAGGCGAATGGCGATTGCCGCAGGGGCGCTGATCCTCGCCACCGTTGGGTTGATCGTTGCGGGTATTCCGACCCCGCCGCCCGTTGCTTTCGTCGAGGGAACTGTCGAGATCGCCTTGCTCAGCGGGACGCCGGCAATCGCGCTGCATCTTGTGACCTTCGGGCTGATGCTGGCGGCGTTGCTCGCCCGGCACGACCCGGCCGGCGCGTCGCTGGCGGCCTATTTCGGCCTGTCGGCACTGGCCGCCATTTTCTTCGCCTTCCCCATGCCCCTGGCAGGCGCGGGTCCTAGCCACCTTATCGGTTTTGGAATCTCGATCGGCTGGCTTGCGGTCGCGGACCGGGCCGCCAGCCGATCGGCGGTCATTAGCTCCTAAGCGGCCAGCTTCTCCACTTCCGCAAGGCCGTTGGCGATCCCTGCCTCGCGCTGCTCCGGGCCATAGTTGACGCCGTCGGCCCGGACGAATTCGGGCTCGATGCCGATGAAGTTGAACAGGCTCTTCAAATAGCTTTCGACATGTTCGAACGCGTTGTCCGGCGTGTAGAAGCCGCCGCGCGAGATGGCGACGACCACCCGCTTGCCGCCGGCCAGGCCTTCGGGTCCTGCCTCTGTGTAGCGGAACGTCTTTCCCGCCACTGCGATACGGTCGATCCAGGCCTTGAGCTGGCTCGGCACCGAGAAATTATACATTGGCGCTCCGACGACGACGGTGTCGGCGGCAAGGAATTCCTCGAGGATATCCTCGTCCCCGGATCCGCCGAGCGTCAAATGGGAGAGCGGGGTTGCGACGAGATCGCGGTCGATGACGCGCGAGCCCGGATTCTGCCTTGAAAGCTGTTCCACCGTCGCGGCGGTAAGCTGCCGCGATACGCTGTTGTCGCCGGTGATGCTGCTGTCGATCTTGAGGATGGTCATGATTTGGTCCTTGGTATTGATTTGTTACCGGGACACTTTAAATAACCGTGCATGGAACAGCTTCAAGAACGCAAAAATTTGTCACCAGGTCACATCGATGTGACCGCCTCCAGGGCGGACGAAGGTCCGTGCCTGCAGAGCGCGGGCTGCAAGAATGTCGCGCCGGTCCTCAACCGCGTCGGCGACAAGTGGAGCATGATGATCGTGATGATGCTGTCGAACGGTCCGATGCGCTTTTCCGAGCTGAAGCGGGCAATCGACGGCATTTCGCAGCGCATGCTGACCCTGTCGCTTCGCGGGCTGGAGCGCGACGGCCTGGTCAGCCGCCACGTCACCCCGACGATCCCGCCGCGAGTGGATTATGAGCTGACCGAGCTCGGCATCTCGTTGCGCGAGCCGGTCAAGGCGCTCGGCGATTGGGCGATCGAGCACATCGCCTGCATTCGCGCCGCGCAAGAACGCTTCGACGCGGACCAGGACGAAGCCGCCTGATCAGACTCCCATGAGGCGATGTGCCGTCTCGTGCCACCACGGCGTGTTCCACACCGCATGGACGAAGACGGTGAACGGCAGTGCGACGGCCAGGAACACCCAATAGGCCCGATGAATCCGCTGGTTGCGGATGACGTCCCAAACGAAGAGCGGCGCAAGCGCGAACAGCACGTAGAGGTCGGGTCCCAGCGGACTTTCCGGCATGGTGGTCGGAATCCAGGTCATGCGGTCGAATGCAGCCGGCAGAGCGGTTGCCGGCGCGATGATCATCATCCTCTTGTGGAAGCCCGAATCCGCCCGACGCGCCCTGACACCCAATGCGATCAAAATGGCGAAGACGATGCCGATGCGAATCTGCAGCAACAAGATATTGTCCATCCACAGGTTCAATGCGCTCAGCTGGCCCTTGGCTTCGGGCGGCGCGGCCTGAAGTGCGAACCACACTTGCCGATACATGGTCGGGGCCAGAATGAAGCCGACGACGACCAGTGCCGCGGCGAGCATTGCGCCATAAGGACCGATGCGGCGATGCAGCTCGCAACGCCCCGTCGCCACGAGCCAGGTCTGGGTTAGCAGGAACAGCATGTAGCTGCCCATCACCACCGCGTGGACATGAAGGATAGGCGGGAATGGCGCCCGCTGCCCCGCCTTCACCATTTCGACCTTCATCAGCGAGTCGGGGATGAAACCCGTCAGCACGATGGCGATGAACCAGACCGCCATGAAAACGAAGATCCAGCGATCGAGCGCATGGGCCCGAGGCGTACCCGTCAAATAATCAGGATGCCGGCCTTCGATGACCCCGCCGGTAGCAACAGTCGCCATGGCGATACCCCCTCGCTCTTCGACCGAAGCCGCCGTTTACCATGAGCCGGCAGCGAACGAAACCGCATTGGGCTTGCCAGTGCCGTGCGGCGCGCTAGGGCAACGGCCATGCTCAAGAAGGTCCCGGCGGATATCGACGCCCTCAAGACGATCGACGACAAGCTTCGCTTCCTGTCGAGCTGGACGATCCACCACGCCAACCACATCCGCGAAAGCGCGGACGG
>CBFGLY010000137.1:0-4224 GCA_965649725.1 uncultured Sphingomonas sp. | reverse complement strand
TTGAGCGTGCAGCCGACCTGGCTCGACACGCACAAAGTCCCGCGGTCCGCGTCGGGGATGAACACCATCTCGAAATCATGGCCGTCATGGGTGCGGAGAAGCCATTTGCGGGTGCCGTCGCTCGACACCTGAGCTTCGACCACGTCGGGACGGGTGATGGCGAAACGTTCCGCCAGCCAGGGCTGCTGCGCCTTGGCGATGTCGGTCATCGCCGAGAAATCGCTGACTCCGCGATTATAGACCCAATGCCAGATCTGCTTGGCGCGAAGCTTGGCCTGCTTCGGCTCAAGGCCCGCTTCCTCCAGCGCGGCGCGGATCGCCTCGCGGGGCAGGCCGATCAGCTCGACCTTGCCATCGGCACGCGGAACGGCCGCGCGCGGAACGGGCACGGGATCGACGGGGCCGGGAATCGGCATCAGGGAAGTATCGGCGCTCATGGCAGGGGCGCGCCTTTACTATCTATCTCAGCGATTTGCCAGCCTTGCGGCACAGGCGGCGGCCGCGTCGATCGCCAGCGGCGCGCCGTCCAGGCTGTAATAGTCGCGAATCCGTCCGCCGCCGGGGGAGCGGGCCTCGACCTTCATCCCGCTGCTGCCCCGGATCGCGGCGATGATCGCGGCCTCCTGGCCCGGCCCCCGGCTCCACGCCCTGTCGCCCTGGCTCATCAACAGGAATGGGGTCTGGCCGACGGTCAGCATGACGGTTGCGCCCGCGCGCGGCATTCGGCTGAGCTGGACCGCAAACTGTCCGCGCCTTGGCCCGCCGGCGTCGAACGACAGGCTGGCCCTGGCCTGCGGACGGTCCTTGAGCGCGGGGCGCAGCGAGCGCGATGCCGCTTCGCAGGTCCGCCCGCTGCTGAGCGCTCCCCAATTGCCCCGCGCAGCCACCACTTGCGGCGCCGCCTGAAGCGGGGCGGCGAGCGTCAGGTAAACCAGAAGGTGAAGTGCTGCCGTCTTTCCCACCATGTGACGAGGATTAGGCCGGCGGCGATCGCAATTCCATAGGGGATGCCCCCGCGCCGCCGAAGGAATTCGACCCGTTCGAGGGTACGGTCGGACCAGTTGAAGCCGCGCGACAGCAGGATCAGGATCGTTTCCAGCCCCCCGGCCAGAGCCACCGCCACCAGCATCTTCCAGCCGGCCGCGAAGTTGCACCACAAGGCTCCGGCGGCGAGCAGCTTGACGTCGCCGCCGCCCATCCAGTTGCGGGAGAAAAACAGGGTCCCAAGCACGAGAACGCCGGCGAACAGCGCCAGATTTTGCCACAGGCCGACGATCGGCCCGTCGAGCGCGACCGCGATGAACGCGCCGATGGCAATCGCTCCGCTGGTCAGATTGCCGATCCGCATCCGCCATCCGTCCTCGAGCGCGGCGACGACCAGCAGGAAGTAGAGAAGCGCCGCGAGCCAGGGCGGCGCCGAAGAGAGTAGGTTCACTTGGTCGTTCCCAATGCGGCGAGATTTTCGGCGGCGCGTCCGTACCAGCGGCTCTTCAGCTCGATCGCCTGGGCGAAGGCCGCTTCCGCCCGCTTCGGCTGGCCGGCAGCCGCCGCCACGACGCCGGCGTCGTTGAGCCGCGCCGCGAAGCTGGAATCATTCTCCCCGGCCATCCGCTGCGGCAGGTCGGCGGCAACCGCGGCACGGGCAAGCTCGAGATTATTGGCCAGGTGCGGCACCTTGGGATCGATCGCCGCCGCCTTTTGGAACGCGGCCAGGGCTTCGTCCCAGCGGCCACGGAGCATCAAAGACCAGCCCTGGTTGTTGGGAACCTCGGCGCTTGCCGGGGCCATCGCCGCGGCGCGCTCATAAGCGGCGTCCGCCTCGTCCCACCGTCCCTGGCGATCCGCCGCGACGCCCCGCGCGTTCCATGCCCGCCAGCCCGCCGCCGGGTTACGCGTCGCGCGGTCGAGCAGCGCCGTCGCCTCCTCGTCCCGGCCGAGCCGGAGGGCCGCGATCCCGCCTCGCTGCAGGAGCAGCACCTCGTCGGGATGAGCCTCGAGCAGCGCCCGGTAATAGCTCAAGGCCTGCTCATTCTCGCCCCGGGCCAGCGCAAGATCGGCCAGCAGCCGGTCGACCGGCTCCCCCTTGGCGCCGGCCGCGACCGCAGCCGACAGCATCGCCTTGGCCTGGTCGAGCCGGCCGGCGGCGATCGCCTGGCCGGCTTCGGCCAGCGAAAGCTGGGCCAGGGGTTGCGGCGGTGCAACGGGATCGGCCAGCGCGAGCGCCAGCGCGATTGCGACGATCATGCGCTTCGCCTGGCGAGCGCCCGGCTATTCGCCGCGTCGCGTCCGAGCAGGACCGTCACGCCCGCTTCCGCCCCCGGCTGCCGCTCAAGCGCGAATCCGAATTGCGCCGCCAGCCGCTCGGCGCGGCGCTGCTCGCCGGGAGCGAACTGGATGACGCTGAAGCGCCGGG
Organism: uncultured Sphingomonas sp.; assembly: GCA_965649725.1. Classification (GTDB taxonomy): domain Bacteria; phylum Pseudomonadota; class Alphaproteobacteria; order Sphingomonadales; family Sphingomonadaceae; genus Sphingomicrobium. The sequence continues at coordinate 1,811 of CBFGLY010000137.1, read as the reverse complement.
TGACCGGCGCGTCGCCGATCTTCGCGCCGGCGAATCCGCGGCTTGCCAGATAGCTGCGGGTGCGGGCCGCAAGACCCTGCACTCGCGCGGCATTGAGCAGGGTCACCGACGTTCCGGGTTTCCGTTCGAACCGGATCGTGGTGCTGGTCGCCGTTTGGGTCACGGTGCGCGCTTCCCAGCGCGGTTCCGGCCGGGTGATCAGCGCCACTTCGCCCATCGACAGCCTTTCCAGGCGCACGCCAACGGGGGGATGTTCAACCGCCACCGGCGCGGAGCGCGGCGGCGCGAGGGCGACCGTCACGCTGGGCGCCGGTGGCGGCGGCAGCACGGGAACCGAACCAGGCGCCTCGCGCGCCGCCTCGGGGGCGGCGACACGCAATGCGAGCTCGGCTTTTACCCGCGCGGCTTCGTCACGCCTTCCCTGCAACTCTAGGGAGTCGGCGAAAGAGGAATAAAGTTCGGTGTTGGCGGGCTGGACGGCCAGCGCCATTTCATAATGTTTCCGCGACAGGTCGAAGCGGCCCATCCGGTCGTAGCAGCTGGCGATCCCGATCATCGCGGCAATGCTGTCCGGCCGTTCGCGAAGCGCCTTGCGATAGGCTTCGAGCGCGAGGCCGATGTTCCCGAGCGCGACCTGCGCATTGCCTTCCGCGAGCCGGAAGTCGACCGGCTGCTGCCCCTGGGCAAGCGCGCTCTTGATCGGGCGCACGTCGAGGCCCGCGCTGCTGCACGACATGGTGGCGAACGCCGCGGCGACGCCGACGAAAAGCTGGTTGGTCCTCATCTTCCCTACCTCGCCATGGCCGGAATAACGACACGCATCGTACGGATCACCGCCGGCAGCATCAGCACGCCGATCATCACCGGAAGCATGCAGGTCACCAGCGGAATCGACAGCAGAACCGGAAGCCGGTGCGCCTTTTCCTCGGCCCGCATCCGGCGGCGCTCGCGCATTTCGGCGGCATAGGTGCGAAGCGTCTGCGCGACCGAGGAGCCGAGCTTGTGCGACTGGATGAGCAGCGTCGCGAAGGCGCGGATTTCGTCGGCGCCGGCGCGGTCCGCCATCCGCCTGAGCGCGTCCTCCTGGCTGCGTCCGGCGCGAAGCTCCAGCACCACCGTGCCGAGCTGCTCGGCGAGCAGCGGGTGGGAGCGGGTCATTTCCATTCCGACCCGGCTGAACGCCGCTTCCAGGCCCAGCCCCGCCTCGACGCAAACCAGCATCAGGTCGAGCGCGTCCGGAAAGCCGTTGATGATCTCGCGCTGGCGCCGGGCCGCCCGCGCCCTGACCCACAGGCTCGGGAAATAAAGGCCGGCCAGCGCGGCGATCATGCCGATGAAGTAGAGCTTCAGCAGCGACGGCCGATTGCCGCTGACCCACATCAGCGCGAAAATCCCGATCGGAAGGCCGATGACGAGGGCAAGCCGAAGCAGCGAATAGGCTCGCGGCGCATATTCCTGGCGGTATCCGGCGGCGACCAGGCGGCTGCGCAGCGTCGCGTCCTTGGTGTCGACCAGCGGGATGCCGGCTTTTTCGATCGCGGTGACCAGAGCGACCCAGGCGCCGCGCGCGTCATGCTGTCGAAGCCCTTCGATCGGCGCGTCAGGATCGTCGCTGGTGACCATTCCACCGCCGGTCAGCCGGCCGCGGACCTGCTTGCGCTCGCCGAGCGTGATCGCGACGCCATAGGCAACGCCGGCGACCGCCACGAACAGCAGCAGCAGCATCGCAATTCGGGCAGCGTCATTGGCCAGGAACTCGTTCATCGCGCTACACCTTCAAATCGATCATGCGCCGGATCGCGTAGAATCCG
>CBFGLY010000136.1:0-4236 GCA_965649725.1 uncultured Sphingomonas sp. | reverse complement strand
TGCTCGGCACAGGGAGGTATCATCATGTACAGCCAGAACGACCTCGACGAGGCGGTGGCGGCGGGTGCGATCAGCGCCGATTCCGCCGCGGCGCTTCGCGGATTCGTCGAAACGCAGCGGGCGCTGCCCGCGGTCGACGAGGAACATTTCCGACTGATCACCGGCTTCAACGACATTTTCGTCGCCATCGCGTCGGCGATCCTGCTGTTCGCCGTGGGATGGATCGGCCAGTCGATCGGCCAGTCGCTGGGGTTCATCGTCGACCATGACGGCCCGAGCCCGCTTGCCCCGCTTGCCATCGCCGCAACGGCCTGGGGCCTCGCGCTGTTCTTTACCGCCAAGCGCCGCATGGCCCTTCCTTCGATCATGCTGCTGCTGGCCTTCGTCGGCGGCATTTTCGCGACGTCCGCCTTCACGCTGGCGACATTCGTCGGCGAACCGCCCAACAACCAGGAAGCACTGATCGTCGGTATCATCGGCGCGGTCTCGGGCGCTGTCGCTACCGGTGCCGCCTGGCTGCACTGGAAACGGTTCAAGGTTCCGATCACCATCGCCGCCGGCGCGGCCGCCGTCGCGGCCATCGCCATCGGCCTGCTGATCGCGGTTCTCGGCGATCCGGAGCCCTATCAGAACACCATCTGGAGCTTCGTCCTGCTGCTCGGCATCGGCGTGTTCCTGTTCGCCATGCGCTGGGACTCGTCCGACCCGGCCCGTGTCACCCGCCGCAGCGATGTCGCCTTCTGGCTTCACCTGCTCGCGGCGCCGATGATCGTCCATCCCGTCTTCACGCTGCTCGGCCTGAACGACGGCACGGCGACGATCGGCGAAGGCCTGGTCGTGATCGCGCTCTATGTCGCGCTCGGCCTGACGGCGCTGGCGATCGACCGCCGCGCTTTGCTCGTCTCGGCCCTAGCCTATGTGCTCTATGCGCTCAGCGAGCTGTTCAAGCAGGTCGGCGCGGTCGAGCTCAACATCGCCCTGACGGCGCTGGTCATCGGCTCGGCGCTGTTGCTCCTGTCGGCCTATTGGCACCAGGCGCGCGCACTGGTCGTCCGGCGCTTGCCGGAGGGACTGCGCTCGCACCTGCCGAACCTCGACCGGCCGGCGGCTATTCCCGCACAAGCCGCATAAGCCGGCGCTCGAGCGGGGCGAGGACTCCATGGAGTTCGTCGCCCCGCTTGAGCACCGCGCCATGTTCCGAAACCAGAGCGAACGCCCCCTGCTTCCACTGGAGCCGGGGGCGTTTCTCGATCCGGACCTCGGGCCGCTCGGCGGCGCGGCGGAAGGCGGCGAACACCGCCACGTCGGCGTCGAACCACATGCCATAGTCGCGCCAGTGGCCGGCGGCGACCATCCGGCCGTAGAGATCGAGAATCCGCTGAAGCTCACGCCGGTCGAAAGTGGCAACGGCTCGCCGGTCCCGCGGATGCGGAAACGGCGTCACCACGCTCAAGCGCTTTTGACCTTCGGCTTGGGCTGGCTGCGCGCCCTGAGCTCGGCGACTTCGCGGCGAAGCGCGGCGATCTCCTCCTCAAGCTCGGTCAGCCGCGCGCGGCCAGGATCGCAATCCTCTCCGCACGGCGTGCCGTAGGGGACGAAGCCCGGGCTGTAGTGGACGGCGTCGATCGGCACCGGCTTGGCCGGGATTCCGACGACCGTGCTGCCGGGTTCGACGTCCTTGGTGACCACCGCATTGGCGCCGACCTTGCCGCCCGCCCCCACCTCGATCGGGCCGAGGATCTGCGCGCCCGATCCCACGACGACCCGGTCCTTCAGCGTCGGATGCCGCTTGCCGCCGACGCCCGTCGACGGGTTGGTGCCGCCCAGCGTGACATTCTGATAGATGGTGACGTCGTCTCCGATCTCGGCCGTCTCGCCAATCACGGTGAAGCCATGGTCGATGAAGAAGCGCTCGCCGATCTTGGCGCCGGGATGGATGTCGATCGCCGTCAGCATGCGGGCAATGTGGTTCACGAAACGGGCCAGGAAATAGAGTTTTCCGCCGTAGAGCCAATGGCCGACGCGGTGGAATCCGAGCGCCCATACGCCCGGATAGAGCAGCACTTCCCAGCGCGACCGGGCCGCGGGATCGCGCGCCTTCACCGAGTCCAGATATTCAAAAAAGCTCGAAGCCAAACCTTCGGTCCTTCATCTCGTTGGCCACCAATTTATGCTCTCGGAGGCGTAATGAAAAGGCGAATGGCCCTTTCTCCGCGCCGGAACGTCTTGCCGTGGCAGCGCGTCTTGGGCAGTTAGCTGCGCGCAACAGGGTGGAGACATCGCATTTTCGCGGACCTTCTGGCGGACCCGTCAGTCCTGCTGCCCTTCATCCTCATCGGATTCGCGGCGCAAATGGTCGACGGCGCGCTCGGCATGGCGTTCGGCCAGATTTCCAGCACCATGCTGATCGCCATGGGCGTTCCGCCGGCGGCTGCCTCGGCGGGCGTGCACAGCGTCGAGACGTTCACGACCGCCGTTTCGGGCGTCAGCCACATCGCCCATCGCAACGTCGACTGGCGGCTCTTCTTCCGCATCGCCATCCCGGGGATCATCGGCGGCATCCTGGGCGCCTATGTCCTGACGCAGATCAAGGCCGACGTCGCCAAGCCCTTCGTGCTTGCCTATCTCACGGCGCTCGGCGTCTATCTCTTCTATCGCGGCATCATGCACCGCCACACCGAGCGGCGGCCACGGATCGTCGAGCCGCTGGGCCTCGCGGGCGGCTTCCTCGACGCGGCCGGCGGCGGCGGATGGGGCGCGATCGTCACCACCAACCTGCTGGTGCAGGGAAGCAATCCCAGGAAGACCATCGGGACGGTCAATACCGCCGAATTCTTCCTGACGGTGACGATCTCCGCCACCTTCCTCGCTACGCTGACCTTCCTCGGCACGGACGACGACCAGGATCTGCTGCTGAAGGCGACGGTCGGCCTGCTGATCGGCGGCGTGCTCGCCGCGCCGTTCGGGGCCTGGATCGCCAAGCGAGTCAATCCGGACCGTCTGCTGGCCTTCGTCGGAGCGCTGGTGACCCTGACCAGCGGCTACGGCCTCTACCGGGCGGTCGCCTGACCTAGAGCGTCGCGTGGACGGTCGCGACGGCCTTCAGGATCGCGGCGATGCGGGCGGCGGCCTGGATGGTTTCCGCCTTCACGCCGTGCTGCTGCAGAACCTTCTCATGGCTATCGATGCACATGCCGCAGCCGTTCATGGCGGAGACGGCCAGGCTGAACAGCTCGAAGTCGGCCTTTTCGATCCCCGGCGAGCCGATGAAGTTCATCCGAAGGCCCGCGCGCATCGTCCCATATTCGGGGTTCGAGGCGAGGTGGACGAAGCGGTAATAGACATTGTTCATGGCCATGACGGCCGCCGCCCCGCGCGCGGCATTGGCAGCTTCGGGCAACAGCTTGCCTTGGACTTCGGCTTCAGCGGCTTCGACCAGCGGGCGATAGCCGGTGCCATGGGCGCAGGAGAGCAGCAGGCCGTATTTGCGCTGGTCGCCCAGCAGCTGGTCGGACAGGACAGAACCCAGGTTCAGGCGCAAATCCTTGGCATAGTCGGGCAGCGCGTCGGCAAATTGCTTGAGGCTCATCGTGTGTTTCCTTCGTCCTCCCCAGCATTTGCTGGGGAGGGGGACCGCCGCAGGCGGTGGAGGGGTTCTTCAGGCGCAGGTTCCGAAGAACCCCTCCACCAGCTTCGCTGGTCCCCCTCCCCGAGAAAACTCGGGGAGGATCGTAAAATTGAAGACGGCGGGAGCGAGGGGGCAGCGCTCCCGCCGTCAGCTGCCGCCTGCGTGCGAGGCGGCAGGGAGGTAAGGAACTAGGCGGCGAGCGGCTTCAGCACCTCGTCGCCCTCGTTCCAATTGCAGGCGCACAGCTCGTCGGTTTGCAGCGCGTCGAGCACCCGCAGCGTCTCGGCCGGGTTGCGGCCGACGTTGAGGCCGTTGACCGTCACATGCTGGATGATGTTGTCCGGGTCGACGATGAAGGTCGCGCGATACGCAACGCCCTCTTCCGCGTGGAGGATGCCCAGCGCCTCGGCCAGCTTCTTCGAATTGTCGGCGATCCAGGGGAAGTCCGCCGCCGCCAGCTGCTCGTCCGACTTGCGCCAGGCGAAGTGGACATGGCTGGTGTCGGTCGAAGCGCCGATCAGGACGGCGTCGCGGTCGGCGAAGTCATTCTTCAGCTCGCCATAGCCGACGATTTCGGTCGGGCAGACGAAGGTGAAGTCCTTCGGCCA
>CBFGLY010000135.1:0-4254 GCA_965649725.1 uncultured Sphingomonas sp. | reverse complement strand
CTGGCGGAGCGAATGGCGGCCGAGCGGGAGTCGTTCGGCTTTTATTTCTCTGCCCATCCCGTCGATGCGCAGCGGCACCTATTGGCCGCTCACAAGGTCAAGAGCTTCGCCGAGGTCGCTTCATTGCCCGCGCCAGCCGACGGCGGACGGTCGTCGGCGTCGATGGCCGGGCTCGTCGAAGGCGTGCGCTGGCGAACGTCGGCCAAGGGCAGGCGCTACATGATGGCGACCATTTCCGACTCCAGCGGTCAATATGAAGCGACGGTATTCGACGACGAGCCGTCAGCCGCGCTGGAGCTGGCCGCCAAGTCGGGCGCCTGCGGGTTGATGACGGTGGAGCTGGACCGGCGTCCAGGCGACGACATTCCGCGAGTGACTGTCAAGCGGTTCCAGCCGCTCGACAGCCTTGCCGGCAAGACCCGGCTGCGCTTGCTGCTGTCGATCGCGGATCCGTCCTCGATACCTTTGGTCGCACGCGAGTTGGCGGCCGCGACGGGCGGCAACGGGTCGGTACGCGTGGCAATGCCGGTCAGCGCCGGGCGCGAGGCAACGCTGCTGATCGGCCGTGACTTCAGGCTGGATGCCGACCTGGCGGCCCGGCTTGCCCGAATCCTCGGCGAGGACGCCGTCGAACTGAGCGCGGTCGAGCCGCCAAGGCTGGCGCTGGTCGGCTAGGCCATCATGAAGCTGGCCTTCGCCAGCTCGACCGTCAGCCGGTCGTCCAGCTCTTCGTCGATTTCCGACCGGAGCCGCGGGAAGACTTCGTCCTCCTCCATCCGGGCGTGAGCTTCGACGGCGGTTCGGAATTCGCGGACCGTCTCAATCCATGCCGGATCGTCGGCTGCCATATGCTTCAACCGATAGAGGAATTCCTTGACCTCGCCATGCTCGGTTTCGAGCGTTTCGGCGTCGCTGATCGAATCCGATTCCCGAAGAGCGGGGTAGATGACATGCTCTTCCGAATAGGCATGCCGGTCGAGGGCATGGGCCAGCTTGCCCAGAAGCATGGTCCGTCGCCAGGTCTCGCTGTCTTCGGTGGCAAGCATCTTGTCGAACACGGCCAGGGCCTGACGATGCTCTGCGGCGAGGCTTTCGGCCCAATGGTCGGTCGCGATCGGGCTCTGGACCATCAGCTTGCGGCCGAGGTTGGCGGCAATGGCAAGCATCGCGCCGCCTGCGGCTGCGCCGGCCAGGGCGCCCGCCGAACCCCAATTGAAGGCGCTTCGGCTGCTCGATCCCCCATTGCTGCGGGAACGCGAGGAACTGGAACGATTGCTGGTGCGGGTAGCCATTGGATTCTCCTCCTTGTTTTGAAGGAGTTAACCGTCAGCCCGGCAGGGGCGTTCCCCGGTTCGTCGCACGCCTCCACGCCTTGGCGCTATTGGGGCAGGGGCGGCTCTTCTTCCGGCTGTTGATCCGGCTCGGGCGGAGGCGGAACGGCAGTCTCTGCCGCGGGTTCGGGCTGCTCGGCAGCGGGTTCCGCGATCGGCGGCGGCTCCAGCGGTGCAGCGATGTTGAGGTCCGTTTCGTCGACGCTGGGTACCGGCGGCGGCGGGGTTGCGGTTTCATATTCCTCGCCGGGCAATTCGCGCGGAGCCTTGCTGGGAGGCGGCGCCTTGTCCTTGGGAGCGGCCGCGCCGGAATAGACGCAGGCGTCCAGGCCGTCGCGCCTGACCTGGCCGATGCGCGCGGCGATGGTGTTGCCATAACGGCGAGTGAAGCCCTTGGGAGCGATGGCGCCGCGCTTCTTGGGCAAGGGCAGCACCGCGGCGATCCGCGCCGCCTCGGTCGGGCTCATCGCGTCGGCGTCATGACCGAAATAGCGCTGGGAGCCGGCATTGGCCCCATAGGTGCCGATGCCCGTTTCGGCGACGTTGAGGTAAACCTCCATGATCCGCCGCTTGCCCCAGAGGTTTTCAATGAGGAAGGTAAAGTAGGCCTCTGCCGCTTTGCGAACATAGCCTCCGCCTTGCCACAGGAAGGTATTCTTCGCGGTCTGCTGGCTGATCGTCGATCCGCCGCGGATGCGCCCTCCGGAAGCGTTGCGCTTGGCTGCGTCCTGGATCGCGTCCCAATCGAAGCCACCATGCTGGCAGAACTTGCCGTCCTCGGCCGCGATCGCGGCGCGGACCATGTCGCGGTCCATCTCGTCGAGGCTCATCCAATCCTTCTCGATCCCGCGCCCGGCGAACAAATCGCCGAGCATGGTCGCTGTGACCGGCGGCGGAACGAAGCGGTAGGCAAGCACCCACAGGATGCTGAACAGGATCAGGCCGATGACGATCCGGAGCAGCCAGCCGAAGAAGCCGCGGCCTTTGCGCTTCCGCTTGAAGGCCGGGATGCTGCTTTTGGGACGTCTTGCCATCCCCAAACAGCTAGCGGCCGCTCGCCGGCGCGTCGAGGGGCCGGCAGTACCAGCAGTTCACGGCGTAGCGATAATCGGCGAAATCGCGGCTTGGACAGGACACGCGCTCGACCTGGTGCTGAGCCCAGGACGGGAAGGCGACCAGGCTATTGTCGACCGGCTCGATCGCCACGCAATCGCCGTCGGCGGGATCGCTCCCGAACCGGAACAGCCGAAGCCGGCCTCCTTCGAAACCCTTCGGCTTGTTGTGGAAATAATAGACGGCGCTGATGACCCGATCCTCGCCCTTTCGGGCGCCCAGGGGCTTGCGGTCCTGCCCGATGGGAATGTCGAGATGCGGCTTGAAATGCGCGCCGTCGCCGTAGGCCGTGAGCTCGAGCTCCAGCGATCTCGGTTCCGGGCCGCGGCTGCCGACTGCGGCCATAACCTGCGGCAAGACCTCGAGCAGGCGCGAGGCGAGGGGATTCTTGAGCGGACCGAGGTTGCCGCTTTTCAGCGCGACGCGGACCTCGGGATCGAGCCGGTCGCCGTGCCCGTCCTTGCCCTTCGTCACGGTGGCAGCCTGGAAATCCTGTTCCTCGTCCCGAACCCAGGCGAGCAACGCCTCATGGAGTCCCGCATCCAGGAAGTCGGTCAGCTGCGCAAAAGGCGGCATCGGGCCGGTCGTCATTCGAAGCTCGCTACCATGCCCGGTCCGCCGCACCAACGCGCCTGCTTGCCGCATTGCAGCAACTTCCATATCTGGGCCTCATGACATCGACCAATGACATCCGCCGAAGCTTCCTCGATTATTTCGAGAAGAACGGGCATGCGCGGGTGCCGAGCGCGCCGCTGGTGCCGCATAACGATCCCACGCTGATGTTCGTCAACGCGGGCATGGTGCCGTTCAAGAATGTCTTCACCGGCCTGGAATCGCGCCCCTATTCGACCGCGGTCAGCAGCCAGAAATGCGTCCGCGCCGGCGGCAAGCACAACGACCTCGACAATGTCGGCTACACCGCGCGTCACCATACGTTCTTCGAAATGCTGGGGAATTTCTCCTTCGGCGATTATTTCAAGGATCAGGCGATCCATCATGCCTGGACGCTGATCACCAGGGAATGGGGCCTCAACCCCGACCGGCTGACCGCCACCGTCTATCATACCGATGACGAGGCGTGGGACCTGTGGAAGAAGATCACAGGCCTTCCCGACGAGCGGATCATCCGCATCCCGACCAAGGACAATTTCTGGTCGATGGGCGATGACGGTCCGTGCGGGCCCTGTTCCGAAATCTTCTACGATCATGGCGATCATCTGCCCGGGGGACCTCCGGGAAGCCCGGACGAGGACGGCGACCGCTTCGTCGAGATCTGGAACCTGGTCTTCATGCAGTTCGAGCAGGCTGCAGGCGAAATCGTCAGCGAGCTTCCGAACAAGAGCATCGACACGGGCATGGGGCTGGAGCGGGTCGCGGCCGTGCTCCAAGGCGTCCATGACAATTATGACACCGACACGTTCAAGGCGCTGATCGCCGCGAGCGAAGAGCTGACGAAAACCCGCGCGATCGGGGAACAGCAGGCCAGTCACCGGGTCATCGCCGATCATTTGCGCGCAAGCGGCTTTCTTGTGTCGGACGGCGTGCTGCCAGCGAATGAGGGCAGGGGCTATGTCCTGCGCAGGATCATGCGGCGGGCGATGCGCCATGCGCATTTGCTGGGATCGAAGGAGCCGCTGATGTACCGGCTCGTGCCCGAGCTGGTATCGGAAATGGGAGCCGCCTATCCGGAGCTGGTTCGCGCCCAGCCGTTGATCGAGGCCACTCTTCTGCAAGAAGAGACCCGCTTCCGCCAGACGCTGGCCAATGGGCTCAAGCTGCTGGACGAGGCGACCGCGACCATGGAGGAAGG
>CBFGLY010000134.1:0-4288 GCA_965649725.1 uncultured Sphingomonas sp. | reverse complement strand
GTCAGGATCGACTTGGGCTTCTCGACAGTCACCGTAGTCCTGCGCGGGACGATTCCGTCCAGGCTTTCGACGCTGTCGAGCCAGTCGCCCTCGGCGATCCGCTCCCTCAGGTTGAAACGAGTCGGGGTCGCGTTGCGCGTCGCTCCGCGCGATTTCAGGGACTCGACAGGCATTGCGCAATGATGCGCGCCCGACGTGAACATATCAAGAACAAAGTCAGCGGCGGCGGTTGGGGAACTCCGGCCATTTATGTTGGGTGAGCGCCGTCAGCGTCGGCGTGTCCTCGCCCTCCAGGCTCTGGATCACCCACATGTTGCGGAGCACGCTCGGAACGTAGAAGCGGGTCTCCCAATAGGGGATGCTTTCGATCCACAGCAGCGGGTCCCCGCGATCGTAATAGGCCCAGCGCGCGACCGGGACCGGCCCGGCATTATAGGCCGCGATGACCTTGGGTAGCTGTCCTTGAGTTGCGGCGTTGGATCGGATCAGCTCGATGAAGGCCTGGCCGTAATCGATGTTCACCAGCGGGTTTTGCAGGGAAGCGACGCTGACGCTGGCGGCCGTGCCCCGGCTTCGGGCGGTGTCGCCAGCCGTTCCGGGCCGGACCTGCATCAGGCCGACCGCGCCGGCCGGGCTTACGGCTTCGGCCCGGAAATTGGATTCCTGGATGATGTGCGCATAGGCAAGGGCCGGATCGACGCGCCAGCCGTTGTACGGCGTCCAGTTCGGCATGGGGTAACGATCGGCCGCATCGGAAGAGGCCCCCGGCTGCCCGAAATGCGCCAGCCAGAATTGGGCGCCGGCCAAGTCCATCTTGTCGGCAATCCGGATCAGGGCGCGATGGTCCGAAGGACTTCCGATCTTCGCCTGATGCCTCAGATAGTCTTCGGCAGCTGCCCGGCGCCCGAGCTTCAGAAGTTCGGCGGCCCGCACGACGTTGGGCAGTGCCTCGACCCGCGACAGGTCGCGCGGCGGCGCGGTTCGCGGCAAACGCTTGTCCATTCCCAAGGCCTCGCGCGCCAGCAAACCGTAGAAGCTTTCCTGCGATCGAGCGGCAGCGCGGAGCAGGGGGGTGACCTCCTTGGGGCGGCGGCAAGCCTGGGCCGCGCGGGCGGTCCAGTAGAAAGCGGCGGCGTTGAACTCAGGGGCCCGGCCCAGACGGGCGGCTTCGTTGAAGCTTGCATAAGCCGCATTGCAGTCATTCATGCGCCATGAGGCGAGGCCGGAAATCCATGCAGACTGAGCCGCCCACTCCCCGACCGCGCCGTAACGCCCGCTATCAGCGACCCTGCGGGCGTCCGCATCGCGTCCCGAAACGAAATAGATCCACGCGACCCGATTGGCCGCTTCCGCCCGCGCTTCGTAGGACAGGCTCGGGGCGGCTTGCAGGTAGAGCGCTTCCGCGCCGGGGCCATCGTCGACCTTCACGAACGGCTCCAGGGCCAGCCGCAATTCGTCGGCCAACGGCTCGCCCTCGACCGGCCTGGTCTTGCCGCGGCGCGGCGCGGTACCCAGCGGAACGACCGGCCGGGCGCGGTAGATTGCCGGCGGTTCCACCGCGCCGCGAAGCACCGCGAGGCGCGACAGCTGCTCCGCCTGGGGCAGTTCCGGAGCCTCCGCCAGCAATGCCTGGATCGACGCCAGGTCGACGGCGGGAGAATCCTTGGCCGTGAACAGCTCCGCCTTGGCTACCGCCTTCAAGGGGCCGGCGGGCATGGCCTCAATCCCCAGCCGCGCGCCTTCCCAATCCCGGGTATCGATCGCGGTGAAGATTCCCCTCCAGTCGCGCGGGATCACCCGCGGGGGAGCGACGGGCGCCGGCGGCTGAGAAATCGTCTCCTGAACCGCCGGAGCCGGGTCGAGAGGAGCGAGCGGGTCGTCCTGCTGCTGCGCGAGCGCGGAGGTTGATGCGAGGGCAGACGCAAGGAACAGGAGGGTCGAACGCATCAATCATTCTCGCTCATGAGCAATAGGAGGTCGCGCCAGGCCAGCGCCTTGTCAGATGGTCTTTGCAGCAGCCAGCGCGGGTTGAAGGTGGCGATGGTGCGCACCCCTTCGACCTTGTGGATCCGTCCGCGCGCCTTGACCAAAGGTTCGCCGAGCAGCGCGCGCGATGGCACGTCGCCGAACAGGATTAGCCGCCGGGGTTTTGCCAGCCGGACATGGTCGCGAGCAATGGATGCGCAGGCTTCCAGCTGGTCCTTGCCGATCCGCGAACCCGGCGCATCGAAGCAGGACAGGGAGGCATTATAGGCTTCGTCGGGCGCAATTCCGATCGCCGCCAGCATCCTTACGGCGAGCGCCCAGGCCTCGCCGCCGATCGGCCGGCCGTCCTTCACTTCTTCGCGGCCGGGAATATCCGACAGGAGCATGACCGGAGCGTCCTCGGCGCCTTGCGGGAGCACTCGGGCCGAGCCAGGCCTGTCCATCGGCAAGCCACCGCCGGAAGCGAGCCAGGCTTGAAAGCCACGAAGGTCGGCCGGCCTCTCGGCGGGAGCGGCGACTGGGGCGGTAGGAGGAGCTTCGGCGGCACGGCGCAACCAGTCGCGGGGGATTTCGCCGACGGGCGCGTCGACGCCCGACTCCAGCCACCAGCCGATCAGGCTCGCGGCGGATGCCTCGTCAATGGTTTGAACTTCCCCACCCATCGTCCTTCTTGTCGTCCAAGGTTGACGGCGCGGTCAAGGAATTGGAGAGGGCAGGAGGGACGGAGAGACGGTCCGCCGCGACGAGAGGATATCCTGATGAGCCAACGCGAATCGATGGAATATGACGTCGTCATCGTCGGCGCGGGGCCGGCCGGGCTCGCAGCCGCCATCCGCCTGAAGCAACTCGCCGAAGAGAAGGGGCGCGAAATTTCGGTCTGCGTGCTCGAAAAGGGCGGGGAAGTCGGCGCCCATATCCTGTCGGGCGCGGTGGTCGATCCCAAGGCCATTGCCGAGCTGTTTCCGGACTGGAAGGACCGGGACAGCCCGCTGACGGTGCCGGTTACCGACAATTTGCACTGGGTCCTGACCAGGAAGCGCAAATTCTCGATCCCGACGCCGTTCCTGCCGCCCTTCATGCACAATGAGGGGACCTATTCGGTCAGCCTGGGCAATGTGACGCGCTGGCTTGCCGGGCAGGCCGAGGCGCTGGGCGTCGAGATTTTCCCGGGTTTCGCAGCCGCGGAAGTGCTGTTCAACGACGACGGCTCGGTAAAGGGCGTGGCCACCGGCGACATGGGCGTCGCGCGGGACGGGACGCATCGCCCCGACTATCAGCCCGGCATGGAACTCCACGCCCGCTACACCTTCTTCGCCGAAGGGGCGCGAGGCCATCTGACCAAGGAACTGACCCGCATCTTCGACCTGCGAAAGGAAAGCGGGCCGCAGGTTTACGGCATCGGGGTCAAGGAGTTGTGGGATGTTCCTGAGAGCAAGCATCAGCCTGGGCGAGTGATTCACACCCAGGGTTGGCCGCTCGACGATGCCTGGGGTGGCGGATTCCTATATCACCAGGCCAACGGGCAGGTGGCGCTCGGCTTCGTCGTCGCCCTCGATTACAAAAATCCCTACCTCTCGCCGTTCGAGGAATTCCAGCGCTGGAAGACCCATCCCGCGATCCGCTACGAGATCGAGGGCGGCAAGCGCGTCAGCTATGGCGCCCGGGCAATCAACGAAGGCGGCTGGCAGGCCATTCCGAAACTCGCCTTCCCCGGGGGCGCGCTGATCGGTTGCGCTGCGGGATTCCTCAACGTCCCGCGGATCAAGGGCAGCCATACCGCCATGAAATCGGGGATGCTGGCGGCGGAAGCGGCGTTCGACGCCATCGCGGCTGATCGCCGCTGGGACGAGCTCAAGGATTATGAACCCTCGGTCCGCAACAGCTGGATCGCCGACGAGCTCAAGATGGTCCGCAATGCCCAGCCTGCGGTGGCGCGCTGGGGCGGGATGCTAGGGACGATCTTCGCCGGGATCGACATGTGGCTGAACTTCTTCCGGCTGAAGACCCCGTGGACCCTGAAGCTTCACGCCGACCACACCCAGATCGGCCGCAAGGAACATTATGTTCCGATCCAATATCCCAAGCCGGATGGAAAGCTGACCTTCGACCGGCTCGGCTCGGTGTTCATTTCCAACACCAATCATGAAGAAGACCAGCCGGTCCACCTCACGCTGAAGGACGCCGAGGTGCCGATCACGGTCAATCTCGCCCTCTACGACGCACCGGAGCAACGCTATTGCCCGGCGGGCGTTTACGAGATTGTCGAGGAGGCCGGTTCACCCCGGCTTCAGATCAACGCGCA
>CBFGLY010000133.1:0-4379 GCA_965649725.1 uncultured Sphingomonas sp. | reverse complement strand
AGCGCCGCATCGGCGTCCTCGGCCTGACGCTCGGGCGTGGTGATGCGGGCGGGGTCGGTGGCCATCGCCCTTGCTTGTGGCAAGTTGCATCCCGCCGCGCAACGAGTCACGCTCACAGGAAACGGGGAGGGCAAAGATGCAGCTTGATCGCCGGACGATGATTGCGGGAAGCGCCATGCTGGTCGCCGCGCCCGCCTTGGGCAAGCCGAAGACCGCAAACGGTGGGTGGTTCGACCGGGCAATCGTCATTGACGCGCTGGGCGGGGTCTCCGATCCTTATGAGCAGGGCGAGGTCACGCGGTGGAGCGACCGGGGCTTTGCCGAGACGATGGCGACCGGCGTCACCATGCTGCGCGACACGATTTTCCCTGTGGGCAATCCCGCCGATCCGTGGGGCGAGTATCAAAAGTCGATCAAGGGCTATCAGAATTTCCTGGCGGCGAACCCGGATCGCATCATCCTGGTCCGGACCGCGGCCGATATCTTGAAAGCCAAGCGCGAGAAGAAGTTCGGAACGGTCATCGGCACGCAGGACACGGCGATGGTCGGTCCCGAGCTCGACCGGCTAGCGCAGATGAAGAAGGACGGGGTGATGTCCTTCCAGCTGACGTACAATAATCGGAACCTCAGCGGTGACGGCGCGCTTGAGCCGGCCAATGCCGGCCTGTCGAAGCTGGGGCGCGCGACGATCGAGCGGATCGAGGCGGAGAAGCTCCTCCTGGATCTCAGCCACGGCGGGGCCAGGACGATGGCGGAGGCGGCGGCCATGGCAAAGCGGCCCCTGGTTATCAGCCATACGGGCGCCAGGGCGCTGACCGATCACCCGCGCAACACGGCCGACGAAACGATCAAGGCGGTCGCCGACAAGGGCGGCGTCGTCGGCGTCTATTTCATGCCGTTTCTCACGGCCGATCAGCATCCTAAAGGCGCGGACCTGATTGCCCATATCGAGCATGTCGCGAGGGTTGCGGGCGAGGACCATGTCGGGCTCGGCAGCGACAATGGCGTGCTTCCCCAGGGCATGGACGAGGCGTCCAGGAAAAAGGCGGACGATTGGACGCGGGAGCGGATCAAGCTCGGCATCGCGTCGCCCGGCGAAGCGGTCGGCGTCTATCCGCTGGTCGAGGATTACAACAGCATCGACCGCTATCGGCGTCTGGCCGACGACCTGGCCAGGCGCGGCTGGAGCCAGGCCCGGCTGGAGAAATTGTTCGGCACCAACTTCCTGCGCGTCTATCGCGAGGCGTGGGGCGGTTAGGCCTCAGTCACGCTCGATATCGTCGCCGACGATTTCGACCCAATCGTGCTTGCGCGACTCCCAGACGGAGTAGTGCGGCGTGAGGAAATAGGGATCGTCGAACAGGCCGAGCGGGATCGCGACCATGTCCGCAAACTTCGCGTCCACAGTCGGTCCGTCGTTCCGATAATAGACGTCCGATCCGCAATCGGGACAAAAGTGGAATTCGCCCCAGTTCCCGCTGTCGGAAACCTGCTTGAACGATTTCGACTGGCCTTCGAGCTGCACCTGCCGGGAAGGCCAGCGCGCCTGCACGGCAAAGGCGCTCCCGCTGCGCTTCTTGCAATTGAGGCAATGACAGACGGAAACGCGAACGGGGTCGCCGGTGACGGTGGCGCGAAGCTGCCCGCAACGGCAGGAGGCGGCGTGAGTAGTCATTTCGCAGCCTTTCTGAGAGCCATTCTGACCAGCGCGTCCAGGCTGGCATCCGGACCCAATTCCTCATTCGCCGCTGCAACCGCCGCGCTCGCTTCGGCCGGCTTGAAGCCGAGGTTGGCGAGGGCGGAGAGGGCGTCGGCGGCCGGGCCTCCGCGCGGGGGTGCGGCGCCTGCCGTACCAGCCAGGGCAGGGCTGCCGAGCTTTCCGGCGAGTTCGTTGACGATGCGCATGGCGAGCTTGGGGCCGACGCCGTTGGCCCTCGCGACCATCGCCTTGTCGCCGCGCGATACGGCGGCGGCGAGCTCCGAGGGATCGAGGACGGAGAGGATTGCGAGGGCGACGCGGCCGCCGACGCCCTGGACGCTGGTTAGTTGACGAAAGGCCTCGCGCTCGCCGGCCGAGCCGAAGCCAAATAGGGTCCAGCCGTCTTCGCGAACCTGGAGTTCGGTCAGCAGCATGACGTTGCCGCCGACCGGGCCGATCGAGTCCAGCGTTCGCCCGCTCGCCAGCACGAGATAGCCGACGCCATTGACGTCGATGACGACGTGATCGGCGGAGGTTTCCGCGAGCGTTCCGGTAAGTCTAGCTATCACCTGCCCACTTCCCCAACCGTTCGGGCTGAGCTTGTCGAAGCCCTGCCCTTTGTTCAACCGTTCGGCAGAAGAAAATCAGTCCTTCGACCAGCTCGGGACGAACGGAAGTTGGTACTTGCTCGTCGCCACCTGCCCCGTCATGCATCCTGCATGGGGGAGGAAAAGCGCATCGACGAGGCGGGCGACCGGCGGCTACTGTGGACGTTGATCGCCCTGGGCACGGTCCTTCGGCTGGCGGCGATCCGGCCCGACGCCGCCTTCCACTCGGACGAACTCTACCAATATCTTGAGCAATCCTATCGGCTCGTGACGGGCACCGGCATCGTCCCGTGGGAATATCGCGAGGGCGTGCGGTCCTGGTTCCTGCCGTCGATCCTGTCGCTGCCGATGCGGCTCGGGATTGCGCTGACCGGATCGAGCCTTGGCGGCGTCATGGCGGTTCGGATTTTCGTGGCGCTCGTTGGCGTCGCGATGATCCCCGCGGCGTGGAGCATCGGCGCCAGATGGTCGCGCCGGCATGCGATCGTCGCTGCGGCCGTCACCGCCATCTGGTTCGAAAATGTGATTTTCGCGGCCCATGTGCTGGCCGAGCCGCTGGCGACCGCCGCCTTCTTCTTCGGCGCGGCCTTGCTAATGGCGCCGGAAGCCACGCGCTCCCGGCTCGCCGCAGGCGGAGCGGCGCTGGCATTGGCCGCGATCCTCAGGATGCAATATGCGCCGGCCATCGCGCTGTTCGCGGTGATGGCGGTGCCCTGGCGAAGCTGGGGTTGGGTGATCGCGGGAGGACTCGTCCCGCTGGCGGCGGCGGGCGCGGTGGACGTCGCCTCTGGTCAGTGGCCGTTCGAATGGGTGGTTCGATATTTCGAGGCCAACATCATCGAGGGCCGGGCCGCCAGCTTTGGCGTCGATCCGGCATCGGCCTATTTGACCTGGTTCCTGGTGGAATGGAGCTTCGCGCTCCCGCTGATCGTGGGTTTCGCCTGGCTGGCCGGACGGCGCGGATGGCCTTTGCTGGCTGCCGCGCTGGCGACGATCGCGCTTCACCTGACGATCGGCCATAAGGAATATCGCTTCCTCGCCCTCGCGGTCTCGACCCTGGTCCTGCTGGCGGCGATCGGCTCGGTGAACGCGATGCAGCGTTGGCCGTCCCTGCTGCTCGGCGATCCGAGGAAGCCGGGGGCGGCCCTCCGATTGGTGCTGCGCTGGGTTGCGGTGTCGGCATTCCTTTGGGCGATCGGCCCGGCGATGCTGCAAACCGAGAAGCGGCATCGGCCGACGATCGGGCTGGTACGCGACGCCGCGAGCGATGCCGCGATTTGCGGAGTGGCGATGGAGGCGACCTATTATTGGCGGTTCAGCCATGCGCTGGCCGGACGTCCGGTGCCCGCCTACCTGCTGTTGCCGAGCGAGGTTCGCGACCCCTCCGCAGTCAGGCGGCTGTCGCCGGGCTTCGACGCGGCGGTCTTTCCCGAAGGAACGGCGCTGCCGGCCGGCTATCGGCGGGAAGCGTGCGTGGCGGAGGAAGATAAGCGCAATTGCCTGTTCGTCAGGCCGGGCGGCTGCGGCGATGCTCCGGGGCTGGAACGGCACGGGCTGCAGCGCATGATCGAATCGCGCGGTCTCTAGCCGCGGCCGATTCCCCGAGCGCCGCTCGCCAGATGATGGGCGTGGGTGATGGCGACGGCCAGCGCGTCCGCCGCGTCCGGTCCGGCGATGGACGCGCCGGGCAAAAGGCGCTGGATCATGGCATGGACCTGCGCCTTGTCCGCCCCGCCCGTGCCGACGACCGCTTTCTTGACCAGCGTGGGGGCATATTCCCCGACCTCGATGTCGGCGCGAGCGGCGATCATCAGCGCCACTCCGCGCGCCTGGCCGAGCTTGAGCGTCGATTGCGGGTTCTTGTTGACGAACACTTCCTCGACCGCGGCGGCATCGGGCGAATGGTCGGCGAGCAGCGCCTCGAGCTGCGACGCGAGATGGGCCAGGCGCTTGGGCAGCGGTTCGGAAGCCGCCGTTTTCAGCTGGCCGTTGGCGACATGCGACAGGCGATTTCCGTCAGCTCGGATCAATCCCCAGCCGGTCGTGCCGAGCCCCGGATCGAGGCCGAGGAT
>CBFGLY010000132.1:0-4386 GCA_965649725.1 uncultured Sphingomonas sp. | reverse complement strand
AATGCGCGACGATCACGCCGGACGAAGCGCGGGTCGAGGAATTCGGCCTCAAGAAAATGTGGAAGTCCCCCAACGGCACCATCCGCAACATCCTGGGCGGCGTCGTTTTCCGCGAGCCGATCGTGATCCAGAACGTGCCCCGGCTGATCCCGGGCTGGACCGACCCGATCGTCGTCGGCCGCCATGCCTTCGCCGACCAGTATAAGGCGACCGACTTCCGGGTTCCGGGCAAAGGCAAGCTGACCATCAAATGGGTCGGCGAGGATGGTGAAGTGATCGAGCATGAGGTGTTCGACTTCCCCTCCTCCGGCGTCGCCATGGGGATGTACAATCTCGACGATTCGATCCGCGACTTCGCCCGCGCCTGCTTCAACTACGGTCTCCAGCGCGGCTGGCCAGTCTATCTCTCCACCAAGAATACGATCCTCAAGGCCTATGACGGCCGTTTCAAGGACATCTTCCAGGAGATCTACGACGCGGAATTCAAGGCCGCGTTCGAAAAGGCCGGGATCGAATATCAGCACCGCCTGATCGACGACATGGTCGCCTCCGCGCTCAAGTGGAGCGGCAAGTTCATCTGGGCCTGCAAGAATTATGACGGCGACGTCCAGTCGGACCAGGTCGCGCAGGGCTTCGGCTCGCTCGGCCTGATGACCTCGGTGCTGCTGACCCCCGACGGCAAGACGGTCGAAGCGGAAGCCGCGCATGGCACCGTCACCCGCCACTATCGTCAGCATCAGCAGGGCAAGGCGACGTCGACCAATCCGATCGCGTCCATCTTCGCCTGGACCGGCGGCCTCAAGTTCCGCGGCAAGTTCGACGACACGCCGGACGTGGTGAAATTCGCGGAGACGCTGGAGCGGGTCTGCATCGAGACCGTCGAGAGCGGCAAGATGACCAAGGACCTCGCGCTGCTGGTCGGGCCGGAGCAGGCCTGGATGACCACCGAGCAGTTCTTCGAGGCGATCCGCGAGAACCTGGAAAGCGCGATGGCCAGCGAAGGAATGGCCGCCGCCTAATCGACAAAGGCCCGTCCGCCGTGCTTTGAAGAGGGCATGGCGGGCGGACTTCACATGACACCGGCGTTGAGCGACGCGCTGACCATCCTCGGCGCGGCGGGGATCGTGATTCCGACCTTCGCCAGGTTCAAGATCAACCCGGTCATCGGCTTTATCCTGGTCGGGATCGTCGCCGGCCCCTTTGGCCTTGGCGCGATGACCGACCGATATCCGGCACTGGGCTGGGTCTCGATCACCGACCCGGAAGGGATCGCGCCCTTTGCCGAGTTGGGCATCATCCTCCTGCTGTTCTCGATCGGGCTGGAGCTTAGCTTCCGCCGCCTGATCGCCATGCGCAAGATGGTGTTCGGGATCGGCGCGGCCGAAATGATGGTGACTGCCGTCCTGATCGGCGGCGCCTTGTGGATCGGCGGGTGGAGCGCCCAGCCGGCGACCTGGCTGGGCCTTGCCCTGGCGATGTCCTCAACCGCCCTGGTCCTGCCGATTTCGGGCACCCAGAGCGCGGTCGGCCGGGCCGCACTGGCCATGCTCCTGTTCGAGGATCTGGCGCTGGTGCCGATGCTGTTCCTGATCGGCGCCGCGGGAGGCGCCGGTGCCGGCAGCCTAGGCACGATCGCTCTGGAGGGCACGTTGGTGATCGTCGCCATCCTTCTCGTCGGCCGCTTCCTTCTGCCGGGACTGTTCGCCCAGGCCGCCCGCTCCAAGAAGCCGGAGCTGTTCCTGGCGATTTCGTTGCTGGTCGTCATCCTTGCCGCGACCGTGACGGCTTCCGTCGGCCTTTCGCCCATTCTGGGGGCGCTGCTCGCCGGCCTCGTCATTGCCGAAACGGACTATCGAAGCGAGGTCGAGGTGGTGACGGAGCCCTTCAAGGGGCTGGCGCTGGGCGTGTTCCTGATCTCGGTCGGGATGCGGATCGATGTCGGTGCGCTGATCGACGATTGGCCGGCCCTGCTCGGCGCCCTCGCGGCTGTGCTGCTGGTCAAGGCGCTGGTCACCGGGGCACTGCTGCGAATGGTCGGGGCCCGTCCGGGAGTGGCGGCCGAGACCGGCCTGCTCATGGCCAGCCCGTCCGAAACGACGCTGATCATTCTGGGCGCCGCCGGGACCGCGGGCATTCTTCGCGGAGAGACGGTGGCCTTCTGGTCGGCCGCAACCGCAATCGGACTGACGGTCACGCCCTTCCTCGCCAGCCTCGGCAGCTTCGCCGCCCGGCGGGTGGATCGCGCTGCACTTGCCAAGGAAGCGCCCGCCGACACGGAAGGGAGGACAGTCATTTTTGGCTTCGGGAGGGTCGGTCGGATGGTCGCCGACATGCTCACGGAACATAAGCGGCACTATCTTGCCGTCGACAGCGACATCGACGGCTTCATGGAGGCGAGAAGCGCAGGATATTCCGTGCTTTACGGCGATGTGTCGAGACGTGAGCTCATCGAGAAACTGGGGCTGGAAAAGGCGCTCGCCGTGGTTCTGACGATGGACGATCCGGTGCTGACCGCCCGCATCGCCAAGCGCCTGAGGGCCGAGCACCCCGCCCTGCCCATTATCGCTCGCGCCCGCGACACCGACCACGCCGCCGCGCTCTACCGGGCCGGCGTGACCGACGCCGTCCCCGAAGCGCTGGAAGCCTCGCTCCAGCTATCGGAGGCGGTCCTCGTCGACATCGGAGTCGCCATGGGCCCGGTCATCGCGTCGATCCACGAAAAGCGCAGCGACCTTCGAAGCGAGATCATGGAAGCCGGCGAGCTGGAGGTCGAGCCGAGCCTGGGACGGCGCCGGGTCAGGGATTCGGCGCCGGGCTAAGCCGATACCTTTTCCAACGCCTCCCGGACCGCGCTTAACGCTTCGTCCGCCTTGTCTCCGTCGGGACCGCCGCCCTGCGCCATGTCAGGCCTTCCGCCGCCGCCTTGCCCGCCCAATGCCGCAACCGCGACCTTCACCAGGTCCACCGCGTTGATTTGCCCGGCAAGGTCCTCGGTCACGCCCACGGCAACGCTCGCACGGCCCTCGTTCACTGCAACCAGCGCGGCCACGCCGCTACCGAGCCGCTGCTTCATGGCGTCGACCTCGCCTCGCAGGCCCTTGGGATCGAGGCCTTCGACGACCTGGCCGAGGAAATTCAGGCCACCAACCTGCTCGGGTCCGGCAGCCTCGGCCTTGCCGCCTCCGCCCATCGCCAAGGCTTTCTTCGCTTCGGCCAGCTCCCTCTCCAGCTTGCGGCTGTTTTCGACCAGGGCCGCGATGCGCGCCGGAACCTCGTCCGGTGAAGCCTTCAGGCTGGCTGCAGCCTCCTTCAACCGCGCGTCTCGCTGGTTGAGCCAGGAGAGCGCGCCTTCGCCGGTCAACGCCTCGATGCGCCGGACCCCGGACGACACCGCGCTTTCGCCGACGATCTTGAACAAGGCGATGTCGCCAGTCGCGGCGACGTGCGTGCCGCCGCAAAGCTCGACGGAGTAATGATTTTCGTCGATCCGGCCCATGGAGAGCACCCGGACCTCGTCGCCATATTTCTCCCCGAACAGCGCGAGGGCGCCGGCGGCTACTGCATCGTCAAGCGTCATCAAACGGGTCGTCACGGGCTCGTTGGCGCGGATTTCCGCATTCACGTCGGCCTCGATCCGGGCAATTTCTTCCGGGGTAAGTGCCTTGGGATGCGAGAAGTCGAAGCGCAGGCGGTCTGGCGCGACCAGGCTGCCCTTTTGCGTGACATGACCGCCCAGGACATTGCGCAAGGCGGCGTGGAGCAAATGGGTCGCGCTATGGTTGGCGCGGGTCGCGGCCCGCCGCTCGGCATCGACCGACTGGTGCAGCGTCTCGCCAACCGCCAGGCTGCCGCTTTGGACGCGCGTCCTCAGCGCATGAAGCTTACCCAGCGGCTTCGATGTGTCCTCAACGATGCCCTCGAACCCTTTGAGGGACGTGAGTTTTCCGGCATCACCAACCTGTCCGCCGCTTTCGCCGTAAAAGGGCGTCTGGTTGAGCACCAAGGTTACGGTGTCGCCCTCGACGGCTTCCTGAACCCGGGCGCCGTCCTTGACGATGGCCTGGACCACGCCTTCGCCTTCTGTGCCCGAATAGCCCGTGAACTCGGTCGATCCGACCTCTTCGGCCAGGTCGTACCACAAATCGTCGGACGCCTTTTCTCCCGAGCCCTTCCAAGCGGCGCGGGCAGCCGCCTTCTGCTCGGCCATCGCGCTATCGAAGCCGGCGCGGTCGACCGACAACCCCCGGGCCCGAAGCGCATCCTCGGTCAGGTCATAGGGAAAACCATAAGTGTCGTAGAGCTTGAAGGCGGTCGCGCCGGGAAGCTCGCCGCCTTCCTCCATGGTCGCGGTCGCCTCGTCCAGCAGCTTGAGCCCATTGGCCAGCG
>CBFGLY010000131.1:0-4449 GCA_965649725.1 uncultured Sphingomonas sp. | reverse complement strand
ATGATGATCCCGCCCGCGGTCTTTTCATCGGCCTCGACCCGGCGGACGAGGACACGGTCATGAAGCGGCCTGAAACCCATGAGATATGACCCTTTTGCTTCTAACGGTTGAAGTGTTGCGCTTGGCACTCGCAAACCGGGAGTGCCAGCGTTGCGGCGCATATGGGTCGCGCTTTCCTACCCGTCAACCGCCGTGCGGATCAGATTTTCACGCCGTGGCCGGTAGCAGCCCCAGCCGGTCGCGCCGCGACCATCGCCACAGCATCAGGACGGCGACCGCTCCAAGGCCCGCGGCCAGCCCGACCCAGATGCCGATGCCGCGCCAATCCATGGCGAAGGCCAGCGCCACGCCGACTCCCAGGCCGATAGCCCAATAGCCGAACAGGGCGAAGATCATCGGCACCCGCGTGTCGTGCAGGCCGCGAAGCATTCCCGCGCCGACCACCTGCGCCCCGTCGACGATCTGGAACAGTGCCGCGACGAACAGGAAGGAGACGCCGAGCGAAATGACGTTCGCATTGGCCGGCGTGTCGTCGAGGAACAAGGTGATGAGGTCGCGCGGGAAGATGTACATGAGCGCCGCCATCAGGGTCATGAAGGCGGTGCCGAGCAGGAAAGCGGTCCAGCCGGCCAAGGTCACTCCGTCGGGATCGCGCCGGCCATAGGCGAGGCCGACCCGGACAGTCGCGGCCTGGCCGAGGGCAAGCGGCACCATGAAGGTCGTCGCGGCAATCTGAAGCGCGATCTGGTGCGCGGCGACCGACGGCGCCCCGAACAGGCCCATCAGATAGGCCGCTGCGCTGAACACGCCGCCTTCGAAGCCCATCGTTAGGCCGATCGGGCCGCCAAGGCGGAACAGGGCGCGGAAGCGAGGCCAGTCGGGGCGCCAGAATCGGCCGAACAGATGGAAGCGACGGAATTGACGGTCGGCCAGGACCACGACGGCCAGCGCGGACGCCATCGCGGTCCACACGACCGCGCTTCCGATCCCGCCGCCGATGATTCCGAGCGGGGGAAAGCCGAGATGGCCGAAGATCAGCGCCCAGCTGACCAGCGCGTTCAGCGGGATGCCGGCGCTGCTGATGACGAGCACCCAGCCCGGCCGCTCCAGCGCGGACACGAAGTTGCGCAGGCATTGGAACAGCATCCAGGGCGGGATCACCCACATATATCCGCGCAGGAACCGGCCCGCCAGGCGCGCGAGTTCCGGCTCTTGCCCGAACGACAATATGACCTTTTCCGCGTTCCACAGCACGATCAGCACCGGCACCGTCATCATCGCCGCGGCCCACAGCGACTGGCGGAAGGTGCGGCGGACGTCGCGCACGGCGTTCGACCGCTCGCCGAGCGCGCTGGCGATCATCGGCGAGGCAGCGGTGAGCACGCCCATCGCGAACAGGATCATCCCGAACGACAGGCTGAGCGCCAGGGCGGCGGCGGCCAGCTCCTTCGCGCCGAGCCAGCCGAGCAGGATCACGTCGGTCGCCTGGATGAGTTGCATGGTGAGGTTGGCGAGCATCAGCGGCCAGGCAAGCGCCATCGTCGCGCGAAGCTCCGCGCGCCAGGGGCTGGCGGTCCGAGTAGCGGCGATGGTCGTGGCCATGGCGGGCCGGTTAGCAGGTTTGAGGCGGGGCGCCAGTAGCCAACTCCTCCTTGCGAGCGCAGCGCGTGGGGAGAAGCACATTTGCGGAAAAGCCTTGGGCGAAGGGCCCCTTCTGCTTTAGGCGTTTCGCCAAAGGAGTTTGTCGATGCGCTTCGTCAAGGCGATCTGGAAATTGCTGGTCGGCATCAAGGACGCGCTGGTCCTGCTGTTCATGCTGCTGTTTTTCGGGCTGCTCTACGCGGCGCTGTCGGCTCGGCCGGCCGCGATCGGCGAGGGCGTGCTGGCGATGGACCTGGACGGCGTGCTGGTCGAGCAGGCATCGCGGCCGGACGCGCTCGCCGCCTTCGCCGGCGCCGGCGACATCACCCACGAGTTCGAGCTTCGCGACCTCGCCGCCGTCCTCGACACGGCCAAGGACGATGACCGGGTCAAGGCGGTCGCGCTGGACCTCGACGGTTTCCTGGGCGGCGGACAGGCTTCGCTGACCGCCCTGGGCGAGAAGATCGAGGAGGTGAAGAAGAGCGGCAAGCCGGTCATCGCCTTCGCCACCGGCTATACCGACGACCGCTACCAGCTCGCGTCCCACGCGTCGGAAATCTGGATGCCGTCGCTGGGCGCGATGGCCATCGCGGGGCCGGGCGGAAACAATCTCTATTTCAAGGGCCTGATGGACAAGCTGGGCGTTACCGCCAACGTCTATCGGGTCGGCACCTACAAGGCGGCGGTGGAGCCCTTTACCCGCACCGACATGTCGCCCGAGGCGCGCGAGAATGCGCAGGCGCTCGGCGACGCGCTGCTCGAGACGTGGCGCGAGGACATCGCCCGCGCCCGGCCGGCGGCGACGGTGGGCCTGACCAGGATGCTGTCGGACCCGGTGGGCGTAACCCGGGCGGCGAGCGGCGATCTTTCGCGAGCCGCGCTGGAACTGAAGCTGATCGACCGCATCGGCGAACGGCGAGCCTTTGAGGGCCGCCTCGCCGAGCTGGGCGGCAAGGACGAGAACAGCTCGCGCGGCTACAAGCGGATCAAGCTCGCCTCCTACGAAGCGCAAGCCGTCAGCGAGGAGAAGGGGCCGATCGGCGTCGTCACCGTCGCCGGCGAAATCGTCGACGGCAAGGCCGGGCCCGGAACCGCGGGCGGCGAAACCATCGCCCGGGCGATCGAGAAGGGCCTGGCGAGGAACGACCTCAAGGCGCTGGTCGTCCGGGTCGATAGCCCCGGCGGATCGGTGCTCGCCTCGGAGCGAATCCGCCAGGCGATCCTGTCCGCGAAGGAAAAGGACATCCCCGTCGTCGTGTCGATGGGGAGCGTCGCCGCGTCGGGCGGCTATTGGGTCGCGACCCCCGGAGACTTCATCTACGCCGAGCCTTCGACCATCACCGGGTCGATCGGCGTGTTCGGCCTGCTCCCCAGCTTCGAAGGGACGCTGGCCAAGCTCGGGATCGGCGCCGACGGGATCAAGACGACGCCGCTCTCGGGCGAACCCGACCTGCTGAAAGGACCGTCGGATGCCGCCGACGCGCTGATCCAGGCCGGCGTCGAGCAGATTTACTCGCGCTTCCTCGCGATCGTCGCGCAGGCGAGGCACAAGAGCCCCGCCGATATCGACCGGATCGCGCAGGGACGCGTCTGGGACGGCGGGACCGCGCGGCAGCTCGGGCTGATCGACGGCTTTGGCGGGATGAACGACGCGGTCCTGAAAGCGGCCGAACTCGCCAAGCTGGGCGAAGACCAGCGCGGCCTGACCTATCTGGACCCCGAGGCCGACTTCGCCGACACGCTGATGGCCGCCTTTGCAGGCGAGGAGGGGTCGGAGGATGCCCCCGCCGACGCGCTGGCGACGCTCGCTCCGGCGCCGGAGACCCTGCTGGCGAGGGCGGTGCGCGACCTCCGGTCGATCCTGTCAGGCCCGTCGATCCAGGCCCGCTGCCTGGAATGCCCGCCGGTGGCCGCGGCGCCCAACCTCAGCGTCGAGGATCGCGGCTGGCTGCAACGCCTGATGAGCTGGAGCTGAGCCGACGGCCGTTCTTCCGCTTGATCGTCAGCGGAAGCAGGATCATCGCCAGGATGACCATTCCGAGGGATAGCGCGCCGAAGCTCACCACCCAGGGGTTGTTCGTATCCTCGCGGCCCTGCAGGTCCATGATGTGCAGGCCCCACATCAGGTCGTAGACCCGCCACCAGGCGGTCCGCCGGGCGACGATTTCCCCGGTGCCGGCGTCGACATAGAAATGGGTGTCATTGTCCATCGCGACCCGCCAGCCGTTCAAGGCGCGGCGAAGCTCGAGCGGCGGGCTGTCCTCGTCGACCCGGTTGGTCGAGGCGATGCTTGCCTTGCCCGTATAGCGAGCGGCCACTTCGCGGGCGGCGTCGGCGGCGCCCAGCGGCGGAAGGATCCGGCCGGTCGAAGGATCGGCCAGGCGGGCTGCGCCATCCGCGAAATCGACGACCCAGCGAGGCCCCTCGGCGCGCTTGACCAGCGTCAATGATGAAATGGCGCGGCCCTCGATGCGCGGAACGACCAGGCCCGGGGTCAAGGCGATCGGCTGCGGATCGGAGATCAGCGCAGTCCCGCGAACTTCCTCGATCGGCTTGGCCACCATGACCAGCCCCGACACTGTCCAGAACAGGAACGGCAAAGCAACAAGCCAGCCCAGCCACACATGGTAGCGGCGCAGCGACGCACGAACCCCCATTTTCATCTCCCCGGTCACCGCCGAAACGAAGGTCCACCCGGTTTATTGGCCCTGCCCCGGCCACCGGCATCGAATCGGCGAGCGCGCTGCCTAGCCGGTGGAGGCAGCCAAGTCATGATTTTTATATGATTAAGGTTAAGTGGTGACCGGC
>CBFGLY010000130.1:0-4451 GCA_965649725.1 uncultured Sphingomonas sp. | reverse complement strand
GGCTGCGACGGCGTGCTGATGAACACCGCCATTGCCGAGGCGAAGGACCCGGTGATGATGGCGCGGGCAATGAAGCTTGCGGTGGAGAGCGGCCGCCTGGCCTATCTCGCCGGCCGGATGGGCAAGCGCCGCTACGCCGATCCGTCGAGCCCGCTGGCGGGACTTATTTAGTCGCGGTCGCGAAGATGGCCGACATCGGCACCTCTTCGCCGTCGAATTTCCGAAGTGCGCGCTCCGCGGCCGCCGTGGCACGCTCGACCGCGCCCTTGCCCCGTTCCTCGATCTCCGCGGTCAGGGGCGAGCCGAGGCACATTCCGCGGGCTGCCCCTTCGGCGCTCACCCGGCTGCTCAGCTCGACCGTTTCGATGGCGATGTCGGTGAAGCCGCCGGCGCGCAGGTCGCGCTCGATCCGGTCGCGGTCCGCATAGCCGAACGGTGCCCGCTCCAGGAAGCGCGGCGGATCGGCCGGAAACTCGGCTGCCACCGCCTCAGCCAGCAATTGGGATACCGGATTGCGGTCAAGGCTGTCCCAGATCACGAGCAGATAATGTCCGCCCGGCCTTAACAGGCGCCGCGCCTCCGAATTGGCCTTGGCCTTGTCGGGGAAGAACATCACCCCGAACTGGCAGACGACCAGGTCGAAGCTTTCGTCCGCGAAGGGCAGATGCTGCGCGTCGGCCACCTGGAAACAGACATGGTCGGACTTGATCCGGCGGGTGGCGACGTCGAGCATCGCCTGGTTGAGGTCGGTGGCGACGATCCGCGCGGCCGG
Organism: uncultured Sphingomonas sp.; assembly: GCA_965649725.1. Classification (GTDB taxonomy): domain Bacteria; phylum Pseudomonadota; class Alphaproteobacteria; order Sphingomonadales; family Sphingomonadaceae; genus Sphingomicrobium. Next base: position 3,679 of record CBFGLY010000130.1, on the reverse strand, counting down.
GGCGGCGCGGTGGACTGCTTCGGGGACAAGCCCGGTTCCTGACGCCGTCTCCAGGATGTGCTCCGGCTTCCATCGGGAAACCCGCGCCGCGACCTCTTCGGCATAGGGCAGGAACAGCAGCGGCCCCAGGAATCGGTCGTAAAGTTCGGGAATCGATCCGGCAAAGGCGGTGTCGCGGTTCGGCATGGCCGGCCCCTTTCGGATGCGAAACATGCCAGAATATGCGTGCGCGAGCGAGCCTGCACTTGGTGCGGGCTGCCGCTGCCGAACGGAACGAGGCGGACCGCCCGACCGTTTTCAGGGCGGAGGTCCGCCATGACCGATTTCACCCGCCTTCGCGAACGAATGATCACGCGTCATGTCGAGGGTCGCGGGCTCGACGACCCCGCATTGCTCGCCGCATTGAGGGCGGTGCCGCGCGAGGAGTTTGTTTCCGCCGACTATGCCGACGCCGCCTATGCCGATTCGCCGCTGCCGATCGAATCGGGGCAGACGATCAGCCAGCCCTACATCGTCGCGCTGATGATCGACGCCGCGGAAATCGGCCCGGACGACAAGGTGCTCGAGGTCGGCGCCGGCTCCGGCTATGCGGCGGCGGTCATCGGCCAGTTGGCGAAGGAAGTGGTGGCGATCGAGCGCCATGGGGAGCTGGCGCAGCTGGCGGCGGGCCGGATGGAGCGGCTCGGCTACGACAATGTCAGCATCGTCGAGGGCGACGGCACCAACGGCTGGCCGGCCGGCGCTCCGTTCGATGCGATCCTGGCGGCGGCCAGTGGAAGCCATGTCCCGCAGGTGCTGGTCGACCAGTTGAAGCCCGGCGGGCGGCTGGTGATGCCGATCGGCGAGGTCCAGTCGGTGCAGGAACTGGTCAAGATTACCAAGCGCGAGGACGGCACGTTCGATTCCGAGAGCCTTGGCGGCGTTCGCTTCGTCCCGCTGATCGGAGCGCACGGGTTTTCGGACGAGGGCACCAGGCGGCTGGTCAAGACCGTCCCGGAGATGATCTACGACGCGGCCGAGCCGCTGCCGGACATCGACGACCCGGCCTTCGCGGAGCTGTTCGACCGGTTCGCCGACGCGCGGGTCGTGCTGCTCGGCGAGGCGAGTCACGGGACGAGCGAATTCTATCGCGCGCGGGCAGCGATCACGATGCGGCTGGTCGAGCTGCACGGCTTCACCATCGTCGCGCTGGAGGCCGACTGGCCCGACGCGGCCACGCTCGACCGGATCGTTCGCCATCGCGAGCCGCGGGAGGGGGAGGAAGAGGCGTTTGCGCGCTTCCCGACCTGGATGTGGCGCAACGCCGAGTTCGACGCATTCGTCCGCTGGCTGCACGGCCATAATGAGGGGCGGGATAGCGAAGAGATGGCGGGCCTGTTCGGGCTCGACCTCTACAACCTGTCGGCCTCGATGCGGGCGGTGATCGACTATCTCGGCGGGGTCGATCCGGAGGCGGCGCGGGAAGCGCGGGAACGCTATTCCTGCCTCGCCCCGTTCAGCCAGAATCCGGCCGCCTATGGCCGGCTTGCAATGAGTCACGGCTATGCCTTCTGTCAGGACGACGCGGTTGCGATGCTGGGCGATCTGCTCGCCAGGAAGCTCGATTATGCCGCGGCCGACGGCGAGGAATGGCTCGACGCCGCGGCCAACGCCCGCCTCGTCAAAAATGCCGAGGCCTATTACCGCGCCATGTACGAAGGCTCGGCCGAAAGCTGGAACCTGCGCGACACGCACATGTTCGAAACATTGTGCAGCCTGCTCGATGCGAGAGGCGGCGAGGCCAAGGCGGTGGTCTGGGCCCACAACAGCCACATCGGCGACGCTCGCCAGACGGAAATGGGAATGTCCCGGGGCGAGCTCAATATCGGGCAATTGGCCAGGCAGAAATTCGGCGATTCCGCCCGGCTGATCGGCTTCGGCACGCATCAGGGCACGGTCGCCGCCGCCGACGACTGGGATTCGCCAATGCAGGTGAAGACCGTGCGGCCTTCGCTGCCCGAAAGTTATGAGCGGCTAAGCCATGACAGCGGCATGGCGCGCTTCCTGCTCGACCTGCGCGAAGAGGCGAACCGCGCCGTCTCGGCTCGCCTGGAGGAGCCGATGCTGGAGCGATTCATCGGAGTCATCTACCGGCCCGACACGGAGCGATGGAGCCATTATTCGCAGGCCATCCTGCCGCACCAGTTCGACGCCTGGGTCTGGTTCGACGAGACGAGCGCCGTGACTCCATTGCCTGGCGAAGTGCGGCCCGGCGAAGCGCCGAGCAGCGAGGAGACCTGGCCATCCGGCTTGTGACATTCGGTCCGTTGCGGAGCGGCTTTTCCGAAGCAAAGCCGCTGCCGCATTCGTTTTCACGGCATGGCCGGAACTCGCACCAAATCCCGCGGCCGCGACACCAAGGGCAAGTTCACCGACGCGCCCGACTTGCTGCCATCCCTGTTCGCCGATCCGGACTGCAGGGGCTCGCGGCGCTGGCGGGAGGTGTTCGGACACCGCAGGCCCGAACCGCCGAGCGGCGGCGGCTGGCTATTCAGGGATCGGCTCAAGGATAACTCATCCGACGAGCAATGAGGCTGTTCCAGATCGTTTCAGTGATGTAATCTGCCGCAACAACTTCAGTTGAGGGGATTGGGAATGGCCCATTTGCTGTCCGCGCTTCCACTGCTTGCCTTGCTCGCTGCCGACGCAGGGGTTCCGGTCGCCATCGGCAATTTCAAGACAGCTACGCTGCCGCCGCTGACCAAGGTCGAACGGTCGCTTCCGCACGGCGACATGACCAAGCAGGTGCAGGATCTGCTGACCAGCGGGCAGTGCCACATTCCGGGCCAGCCGAAGGATCGCTTCGACCTTTCCGTCCCTTACGCGATCCGGCTCGACGGCACCGGCGCAGCGACGAAGGTCGTCGTCCACGACGTCGGCTGCCAGCAATTGTCGATGCTCGCCGCCAAGGTCGTCGTGGCGCAGGCGGCGCGCGGCGACTTCAAGGTCACGCCCGGAGCGGTCGAGCAGTGGTTTGGAAGCGACGTCTATTTCAAGATGGGCGAACCGAAGATCGGGGAAGCGGTCGAGAATCCCGACAAGGTCAGCTGCAAGAGCAAGCCGGTGCTGGGCTCGCGCATCCGTCAGAACCGGCTGTGCATGACCGCCGCGCAATGGGCCCTGTACGAGAAGGACAGGCAGGAGCTTGGCCGGGATATCCGGCGGGCCGGCGAATGCGCGGGCGCGACGAGCTGCACCAGTCAGTAAAGGGCGGTCAGGACCGTTCCCTGAGCTTCTCGATCGTTGTCTGGTTCGAGATGATCTCGACGTCGGTAACGCAGTGGATCAGCCGGATGCCCTTGCGCTCCATGGCTTGAGCGAGCGCCGGAGCGAAAGCGTCGGTGGTTTCGACCCGCGTTGCCCAGCCGCCATAGGCTTCGGCCAGCCTGGCGAAATCGGGATTGGCGAGCTGGGTTGCGCTGACCCGTTCGGGATACTCGCGCTCCTGGTGCATGCGGATAGTGCCATAGGCCCCATTGTCGACCAGCACGACCAGCAAGTCCGCGCCATATTGGGCGGCAGTGGCTAGCTCCTGTCCGTTCATCAGGAAGTCGCCGTCGCCCGCAACGCACACGACCGCGCGGTCCTTGAAGCGAAGCGCGGCCGCGACCGCGGCGGGCAGGCCGTAGCCCATCGTTCC
>CBFGLY010000129.1:0-4472 GCA_965649725.1 uncultured Sphingomonas sp. | reverse complement strand
ACGAAGATCGACAGGATCGAGATGAAGTCCAAGACGCCCCTCCCCGCTTACGATGGGCAATCTTGTGGCAAGGGCCAGCGGGCTTGTCGAGGGCAAGCGGGCCGGCCCGAAAATCTTGCCATTAACTTAACGAGGTTTCCGCTTTTTTAACCTTTTGGGGAGCAAGACTGGCCGCAACGAGGAAAGGAAACGCCCGCGCATGCGCTGGTTGCGCCGAAAGGATCGAGCCGAGGGAGCCGGGCGCTTCCCGAAGATGCTCGTCTGGGCGCTGGTCCTCGGTTTCCTCTACGGCCTCGCCGGTGGCATCGAATATTTCGAGGACGGGCTGCGGGTCGCCCGCAATCATATCAACGAGCGCGAAGCCAGCGGTGACATCGTGCTCGTCCAGATCGACGAAAAGGCGCTTCGCGAAGTGGGCCGCTGGCCCTGGCCTCGGGGCCGTTACGCCGCCCTGATGGACAGCATCGGCGCGGCCAAGCCGAAACAGCAAGTTCACGACATCAATTTCCCCGACAAGTCGGATCCGGCGCAGGATCGGCGGCTCGCCGAAGCCATCGAGCGCAGCGGCAATGTGGTTCTGCCCTATCTGCCTCGCGCCGGAGCGCGCGAAGGCCAGCTTGAAGATCTGAAGCCCCTGCCCGAATTCAGGAAAAACGCCCGCCTCGGCACGATCGGCCTCTGGTATAATTATGCCAATGAAGCGTGGCTCCTGCCCCGTGGCCATTATCAGGGAAAGGCCCTGATCCCGTCCTTCGCTGCGGTCCTGGCGGACCAGCCGCAGGCTTCGGACGATTCGTTCAGGGTCAACTATTCCTTCGCGCCGGAGTCTATTCCGACCGTCAGCGCGGCCGACGTGTTGTCGGGACGGGCGGACTCGCGGATGCTCGAGGGCAAGACCGTCATCGTCGGAACGACCGCCGAGCGGCTTGGCGACCAGTTCAGGATTCCCGGATGGGGGAAAGCCAGCGGGGTCTATATCCACATTTTCGGCGCGGAAACCCTGAAGGCCGGACAGCCGATCGATCTTGGCTGGGTCCCTGCCTTCCTGCTTGCCGCGATCAGCGCCGTCGCGGCGCTCAGGCTGCGCGGCCGTCACGGCGCCATGCTGCTCGCGGGCGTCAGCATCGGCCTGCTGACCGTGCCGATCGCGCTCGAACGCTCGCAAATCTTTGCCGACATTACCGCCGGGCTGTTCGTCATCATCTGGGTCGCCACCGGCCTCGCCCTGCAGAACGTCAAGCGTCGCGGGCTGACCAATCCGACGAGCGGCCTCCCCAACCTGCTGGCCTTCCGCAAGGCATCGCAGGAGGGCGACCGGCCGCTGGTGGTCGCGCGGGTCATCAACTATGCGCAGATCGTTTCGACCCTGTCGCTGGCCAACGAAAAGAGCCTGGTCGAGCAGATCGTGGCCCGGCTCAGGGTCGGTTCGGAAGTATCGACGGTCTATCATGGCGACGAAGGCATCTTCGCCTGGACGGTCGATGCCGGCACCGCGATCGGCCACCATGTCGAGGCGCTTTCCGCCCTGTTCCGCAGCCCCGCGAAAATCGAGGGAAAGCCGTTCGACATCGCCATCAGCTTCGGTGTCGAAATCGGCAGCGGCCGGACGCTGACGAACCGGCTCAACAGCGCGCTCGTCGCGGCCGACGATGCGACCGCCGAGGGTCTCCGCTGGAAATATCACGATCCCGAGCGGCTCAAGGATGCCGAGTGGAGGTTGTCGCTGCTCAGCCAGCTGGACGACGCCATCGACAACGGCCAGGTCTGGGTCGCCTATCAGCCGCAGATGGATCTTCGCACCCATCGGATGCGGGGCGCCGAAGCGCTCGCTCGCTGGACCCACCCCGAGAAGGGACCGATCAGCCCGAGCGAGTTCGTCGCCGCCGCCGAGCAGAACGACCGCATCGAAAAGCTGACCATGCACATCCTCGACAAGGCGGTCGAAGCGGCCGCGCGCATCAATCGGGAGCATGGGCCGTTCGACATGGCGGTCAACCTGTCCGCGCGGATGCTTGGCGACCGGGCCCTTCCTTCGAAGGTCAGGAAGATTCTCGACCGGCACGGCCTGGACCCGGCCCGGCTGACCCTGGAGCTTACGGAGACTGCCGCGCTCGCCAGCGGAGCCGACACCAGCCCGCTGTTCGGAATCCGCGACCTGGGCGTCAAAATCTCGATCGACGACTATGGGACCGGCTTGTCCACGCTCGAATATCTCAAGAAGATTCCCGCGAACGAGCTCAAGATCGACCAGAGTTTCGTCAAGTCGATGCGCGATCATCGCAGCGACCTGGTGATGGTCCAGTCGACCATCGCGCTTGCCCATTCGCTCGGGCGCACGGTCGTCGCGGAAGGCGTGGAAAGTCGCGAAATCCTGGACATGCTGATCGCCATGAAATGCGAGGTGGCCCAGGGATTCGTCGTTGGCCGTCCGTCGAGCTTCAACGACCTGTCCAAGCGGCTTGCCAGCGATCGAAAGCGCCGCGCCGCCTAACTCGTCAAATCCCTACGGGTCGGCGTCAATCAAGCCAGCTGCTCAGCCACCAAATCCAAAAGTTAACAAGCGCCATTACTTGGCGGTCCCGCCGGCCATATTCGAGTATATGGTTAATTCATTGCTAACCATTTCGATTAAGGTTAATGTCCCCATCAGCGACATGAGTCGCGTTTTGACGACAGGGGACGATCATGAAGTACAAGAAGGCGACTGTAGGCCGTGGCCTCCTGAGCTGGCTGATGGGTTGCGGCTGGAGCGGAGCTGGCGGCAGCGGCTAATAGTTTCTGGCCGTTTTTAGCCAATTCTAACGCAATTCAGACGATCTGCGGCTCGGCGCGGATCGTCTTTCTGCGTCTGGGCCATTCGTTGGCCTGACTTATGATTGGGGTCCGCCTTCCGGGCGATGCGCCGGAGCTCCAAACGGCGATCCGAATCGATTCGTTACTGGGCCGTCTTGAGGCGTTCGTTAACGATTGAGCCGTCCCTGGTGAGCCGGATCGCGGCGACGATCTCATCTTCGTCGGGCAGGACCGGTCTTCCCTGTTCCTTGTCCCAGAACGCCGTCAGGAAGTTGGCGAGGTTGCGCGCGAACAGGGCCGACGCATCGGCCGCGAGCGTCCGCGACAGCTGGACCGCGCCGACAATCTTGACGCCATGCCGCTCGACCGTCTCTCCGGGGATGGACCCTTCGACGTTGCCGCCGGCCTCGGCTGCAAGATCCACGATGACGCTGCCCGGCCGCATCGACGCGATCTGAGCGTCGCTGATCAGCCGGGGCGCGGGTCGCCCGGGGATCAGCGCGGTGGTGATGACGATGTCCTGCTTGGCGATGTGGCCCGAGACGAGCTCGGCCTGCGCCGCCTGATATTCCGGGCTGGTTTCGCCGGCATAGCCGCCCTGCCCTTCGCCCTCGATGCCGGCGACGCCTTCGACAAAGATCGGCTTGGCGCCGAGCGACGAGATCTGCTCCCTGGTCGCGGAGCGGACATCGGTCGCGCTCACCTGGGCGCCCAGGCGGCGAGCCGTCGCGATCGCCTGCAACCCGGCGACTCCGACGCCCATGACGAAGGCCTTGGCCGGGCTGACCGTCCCGGCCGCCGTCATCATCATCGGGAATGCCCGCCCGTAAGCAGCGGCCGCGTCGACCACGGCCTTATAGCCCGCAAGGTTGGATTGAGAGGAGAGGATGTCCATCGACTGGGCGCGAGTGATTCGCGGCATCCACTCCATCGCCAGCGCTTCGATTCCGGCCGACGCATAGGCTTCGATGTCGCCCCGGCGCCTGGCGGGATCGAGGCCGCCGATCAGCAGCGCGCCCGGTTTGCTGCCCTTCAAGGAAGCGGGATCGGGACCCGTCACGCAAAGAATCGCGTCGGCATCGGCGAGCGCCTTGCCGCGAGGCGCGGCGGTGGCGCCGGCCGCGACGAATTCGGAATCGCCGATCGATGCGCCTTCGCCGGCGCCCTCCTCGACCGCGACTGAAGCGCCCAGCGCGATGAATTTCTTCACCGTTTCGGGGATGGCGGCAACGCGGGTTTCCGCGCCGCCTTCCTTCAGGACCGCGATCTTCAAACGGGCGCGCCTAGTTGGCGATGATATACATGACGACCATCCCGACCACGAACGAGACGATGGCGCCATATTTGAACAGCCGGACAAATCCGGAATAGTTGCGCTCGTGCGACGGGTAATCCATTTCCGTTGCGGTCGGATGGGCCTGTTCGGCCATTTGGCTTTCCTCTCGAAAAATCTGGTTGGCTGGCGTCTTAACAAGGCCTCCGCCGCGGCCCAAGCGCCTTTTTTGGCTGCGGCTTAAGACGGGCTTTACATCTTGGCGCTAAGTTGGCCGCATGCGCGAAGAAGTCCTTCGGTCGTTGCTGCTGGTCGATGCCGACGCCAATGAACGTCGGCAGCTGTCGGCGGTCGCGTCCCGCACGGGCTGGACCACGGTCGGCGCCGACTGCGCCGAGACCGCGAT
>CBFGLY010000128.1:0-4524 GCA_965649725.1 uncultured Sphingomonas sp. | reverse complement strand
CGAACGGCGGCCATCACCGGCTCCAGCCCGGCGCAACCGACGATCGCGGCCATGACCAGCTCAGCCTCCCCCGCCGCGGCGTGGATCAGTGCGTCCCGCCCGGCTTCCGCGCGGCAGCCGCTTCCGGAAAGCAGGTCCCGAAGCTCCGGGAGCAGATCTTCGTCGCCGATCACCGCAAGTTCTGCCGATGTCCGCCGGGCCGCATCGGCCAGCGCCGCCACATTCTTCGCCGCCGTCAGCGCCGCGACCTTGAAGCGATCGGCGTGCCGCTCGACCAGGTCGAGGGTCGAGCTTCCGACCGAGCCCGTCGCTCCAAGGATCGAAATGGTTCGCCAGGTCATAGGCTTTTCGTGACCATCAAAATTGCGGTCAGCACCGCAACCGGCACCAGTCCGTCCAGCCTGTCCAACAGGCCGCCATGGCCCGGAAGCCAGGTGCCGCTGTCTTTCACCCCCGCCCTGCGCTTAAGCCCGCTTTCGAACAGGTCTCCGGCCTGCGCGGCCACGGCCAGCGGCGGAGCAAGCCACAGCAGCGCCCGCGGGAGATCGACGGCCGATGCCCAGGCCCCGGCAATGAGCGCTGCCGCGACGACGCCGCCAATTAGGCCGGCGATCGTCTTGTTGGGGCTGATCGCCGGCGCCAATTTCGGCCCGCCGATGGCCCGGCCGGCAAAATACGCCCCAATGTCGGTCGACCAAACCACCAGGAAAACCCAGATTAGCAAATCGAAGCCCGAGCCGATGCCCTGATACTCGGCCCGCTCCCGGATCCACAGCAAGGCGACCGCCGGCAGGAGGCAATAGATGAAGCCGAACAATTTCCAGCCGACGCCCCAACCGGCGACGATCCTGGTCCATTCGAGATACATGACCGTCGCTACCACCGCGACGAGGATCGCGAACGGCCAGCCGCCAAGCAGCGCCTCGACCAGTGCGATGGCGATCAGGAGGATCCCGACGGCGGTGCGGGTCGCAAGCTCTTTCATCGGCCGCCGAACCTTCGTTGCCGCGCGGCATATTCGCCAAGCGCCTTGGCGAATTCCGCTTCGTCGAAATCGGGCCACAACGTCTCGCTGAAGATCAGCTCGGCATAGGCGGCCTGCCAGAGGAGGAAATTCGACAGCCGTTTCTCTCCGGAGGTCCTGATCATCAGGTCGAGCTCGGGCAGGCCCCGGGTCATCAGCGCCGCGCCGATCGCATCCTCATCGATGTCTTCGGGGCTCAGTTCGCCCGACGCCGCCCTGGCCGCGAGATGCCGGGCAGCGCCAGCGATCTCGCTTCGCCCCCCGTAATTCAACGCGACGACCAGCGTCAGCCGGTCATTCCCCGCGGTCCGCTCGACGGCGCGCTCCAGCCTTTCCATCAGTTGCGGCCCGAAAGCGCCGGGCTCCCCGATCAGCTGGAGGCGCACGCCCTGCCGCGCGAGTTCGTCCAGCTCCCGCTCCAGGTAAAATCCAAGCAAGCCCTTGAGGTCGCTGACCTCTTCCTCCGACCGGCGCCAATTCTCGGAAGAAAAGGCATAAAGCGTAAGGACTTCGACCCCTTCCTTGACGGCGGCCTTCAGAATTTTCCGAACAGCTTCGGCACCGGCGCGATGGCCCGCCACCCGGGGCAGGCCACGCTTGGCCGCCCAGCGTCCGTTGCCGTCCATGATGATGGCGACGTGACGGGGAACCCTTCCATCCGCATTTTCGGGGAAGGTCGCCCCCTCCTTCGGGGCGGTCTTGAGGGTCACTTGCCGAGGATTTCCTGTTCCTTGGCATGGGCCGCCGCGTCGATGTCCTTGATCGTGTCGTCGGTCATCTTCTGCACTTCGGTGCCGAGCCTCTTATGCTCGTCCTCGCTGATTTCATGCTTCTTTTCGTCGGTCTTCAATGCGTCCATGCCGTCGCGGCGCACATTGCGCACGGCAACCCGCGCCTTTTCCGCATATTGACCGGCAAGCTTGGCCAGCTCCTTGCGCCTTTCCTCGGTCAAGTCGGGGATCGGCAGGCGGATCATCTGTCCGTCGGTGATCGGATTGATGCCCAGGCCGGCGTTGCGGATCGCTTTCTCCACGGCCGACAGGTTCGACTTGTCCCACACCTGGACCGAGATGAGGCGCGGCTCGGGGACCGACACGGTCGCAACCTGGTTGATCGGCATGTTCGCGCCATAGACTTCGACCTGGATCGGATCGAGCAATGCGGTCGAGGCGCGGCCGGTGCGAAGGCCGGCCAGGTCATGCTTCAGCACCTCGAGCGCCCCATGCATCCGCCGATTAATGTCGTTCTTGTCATAGGAAGGCATGCCGTTACTCCTCGTTCGTGACGATCGTCGCGGTTCCACGCCCGGCCAGCACCTCGGCCAGATTGCCGGGTTGGCGGATGTTGAACACGACGATCGGGATATTGTTGTCGCGGCACAGCGCAACGGCGGCCGCATCCATGACCTTCAGGTCGTCAGCAAGCACCTTGTCGAAGCCCAGGCCTTCGTACCGCTTTGCCGCCGGATTCTTCTTGGGATCGCTGTCGTAGATGCCGTCGACGCTCGTTCCCTTGAACAGCGCGCTGCACTTCATTTCGGCCGCACGCAACGCGGCGCCCGTGTCGGTCGTGAAATAGGGGCTGCCGACGCCCGCGGCGAAGATCACCACCCTGCCCTTGTTGAGGTGCCGCTCGGCCCGGCGGCGAATGACCGGCTCGCACACCTGGTCCATCTTGATCGCCGACTGGACCCGGGTTTCGACTCCCATCTGCTCAAGGGCGTTCTGCATCGCCAGCGCGTTCATCACGGTGGCCAGCATGCCCATATAATCCGCCTGGGCCCGGTCCATGCCCTTGGCGGCGCCGGCCATTCCGCGGAAGATGTTCCCGCCGCCAATGACCAGGCAAATTTCCAGCCCCTGATCCTTCGCCGCCTTCACCTCGGCGGCAAGGTTGGTCACCGTGTCCGGATCGATTCCGAACTGGTTGGCGCCCATCAACGCCTCTCCCGATAGCTTCAGCAGCACGCGTTGGAAGCTCGGTCGGGTCATAGGCGGATCATTCCTTTGGCTCGGGCCCGACATAGGAAGGGCGGATGCGCTCTTACGGCGCACCCGCCCCTTTTGCCAACCGCCTTTAATGGCGGAGCTTGGCGCTTTTAGGCGACCGGCTCGTCCTTCTGGACGCCGGCTGCGGCAGCGACTTCGGCGGCGAAGTCGCTCTCGGCCTTCTCGATGCCTTCACCGAGCTGGAAGCGCTCGAACGCCTTCAGCGTGATCGGCGAACCCGCTTCTTTGCCCGCCTGGGCAACGACGTCGGCGACCGGCGTCTTGTTGTCCATCACGAACAGCTGGCTGAGCAGTGCGTTTTCCTTGCGGAACTTGGCCATGGTGCCGTCGACCATCTTTTCGACGATGTTGGCCGGCTTGCCGCTCTCGTTGGCCTTCTCGACCGCGATCGCGCGCTCGCGCTCGATCAGGCCGGCGTCGAGCCCGTCCGCATCCAGCGCAAGCGGGTTGGCGGCGGCGATGTGCATCGCGATCTGCTTGCCCAGCGCCTGAAGCGCGTCGGCCGGGGCCGAACCCTCCAGCGCGACCAGCACGCCGATCTTGCCCATGCCGGGCGCGGCCGCGTTGTGGACATAGCTGACCACCGCGCCCTCGGCGACCTCGAGCACCGCGGTGCGGCGCAGCGACTGATTCTCGCCGATCGTCGCGATATTGTCGGTCAGCTTCTCGGCCACCGTCGCACCGCCCGGATAGGCAGCGTTCTTCAGCGCTTCCACGTCGCCGCCGGCGTCGAGCGCCAGCTTGCTCACTTCGCGCACGAAGTCCTGGAACTGCTCGTTCTTGGCGACGAAGTCGGTTTCCGAGTTGACCTCGACGACCGCGCCCCTGGTCCCTTCGACGGCAACGCCGACAAGACCTTCCGCGGCGGTGCGGCCGGCCTTCTTGGCGGCGGCGGCCAGGCCCTTGGCGCGCAGCCAGTCGACCGCGGCCTCCAGCTCGCCATTGTTCTCGGCCAGCGCCTTCTTGCAATCCATCATGCCGGCGCCGGTGCGCTCGCGCAGTTCCTTCACCGAAGCAGCGGTGATCTCAGCCATGTTTCAAATCCTCCAGATGGGAATATGGGGCGCGTCGCGGGAAGCCCAAGCCCCCCACGACGCGCCCCGAATAAGACGTTCGCGAAGGGGCTTAGGCCTCGAGCGCCGCTTCCGCCGGCGGTTCGGCCATCTCGCCGATGTCCTCGCCACGCGACTGGGCGCCGCCGGTCTTGCCGGCCGACGCCGCGCCAGCGACCGCTTCGCAATAGAGGCGGATTGCACGCGCCGCGTCGTCGTTGCCCGGGACCGGGAAAGCGATGCCCTGCGGGTTCGAGTTGGAATCGAGGATCGCAATCACCGGAATGCCAAGGACGTTGGCTTCCTTGATGGCCAGCTCTTCCTTGTTGGTGTCGATGACGAACATGACGTCCGGAAGGCCGCCCATGTCGCGAATGCCGCCCAGCGAATTCTCGAGCTTGTCGCGCTCGCGGGTCAGCTGGAGCACTTCCTTCTTGGT
>CBFGLY010000127.1:0-4548 GCA_965649725.1 uncultured Sphingomonas sp. | reverse complement strand
CGCATGGGGACTGCCGTACTGGTGACGATTGTCTCCGGCAAGTTATCACCTTGCGCTCACGTCGAGCCTGTCGAAACCTGAGTTCACCCGTCGACAAGCCCAGGGTGAGCGCTTTTCGGAAGGTCAGTCGTCGCCGCGAGCAGCGGCGCGGGCTTCGAGCAGATCGAGCAGGCCGCGGTTCTGGAGAAGCAGCTGCTCGCCGCCAAAACCAAGCGCGCGCTCGCTGGCGAGCCCGTCGGTGCCATCGGCGATGACTCGCACGATCGAGGCTTCGTCGGGCAAGGTCAGCACCGGCTTTTGCATGCCCATGCGGTCGGCGGCCCGGTCGAGCAGGGCCCGGATCGAGGGCCAGTCGGCCATCAGCGCGGTCGCGGCACCGAGAGCGCAGCCGCGGCGCTCCGACTTGGCGAGGGTTTCGATCGCATGGCGCTGAGCAACCAGGGTCGCTTCCGTTTCGGCCGCTCCCGGCGTCGACGGCAGCGGACCGACGGCCGCGGTCAGCCGAACGAGATAGAGCCGCTCGCGCTCATAGGCGTCCGAGGCTTCGCGAAGCCAGTCGCGGACCGGTCCGGCGGGGCAGTTGTTCAGCGCAAGCTCGATCAGCCCCGGGTGCCGGCCATAGAGCGAGCAAAAGAGATGAACCGCATCGCCAAGGTCGCGGGCCGCATTGGGACCGTTCGCCGACAACAGCGACAGGCGATAGGGATGGTCGGTCGAACCCTGGGCCGCGACCCGCGCGAGCTGCGCGTCGGCGACGCCCGCTGCTATCCGGTCGACTGCCTGATTGATCGCCATTTCCGAGCCACTCCTGCCTTCGCTTCCGGGTTCCTTGACGCAAACCCTATGCGCCAGCTTCTAACCCAAGGGCGTAAAGACAGGGTTTAGAGCCGCTTCATCTTTTGGTGAGCGAGGTTAAGAAACGGCTCAAAACGGGACATTTTCAGGCTGCCAGGTCGATCTGCTGCAATTCCTCGACGGCCTTTTGGCCTTCGATCAGCGAAAGCGCCGGCGCTTCCTGTTCGACGGCGTCCGGAGCGAACCAGCGGGTCGCGGCGACGATCAGTCCGAGACCGAGGTAGCTTCCCACCACCGCGGCGGGGAAGAAATAGAAGAAGGAAGCGAACGCCAGCCGCAGCCAGTTGGGGTGAAAGCCGAAGTCGTTGCCGATCGCCTCGCACACGCCAAGCACCGTGTCGTTGCGGAAGAGAAGATTGCTGTTCTGGCCGGGCATGTCGTCATTCCTTGTCTGCTCGGGACCGGGGTCCCCCGATTGCATCCAGGAATAAGCAAGCCGCGTGCCACTTTCGTGAAACGCTTGTTTCAAAAGGATTTCCATAAATAGCCCATCGCCGGGAGAGGGCGCGGTTGGGGAAGAATCCCAACCCAGGTGGGAAATCTCGCCAAGGCTGGTGGGGAGGGGAGCGCGCGAATCGGCAGGCACGCTCCCCGGGGACTGAACATGCTCCAGATAGCAGCGGCCCGACCCTCCTCGAAGTTATCGAAAGTTAGGGGGTGCGGGACCGGTCCCAAGACGGGCTGTGCGCTTCATTTCATATGCGGTATCCAATTGCCGTGGGGAGCAAGCTTCAGCATTCGTCGTCGAGGGTCATCGCGCTTGGCCGGCTGATGCTCGCCAGCCTGTTCCTGGTCGCGATCCTGATCGACGTCAGCCAGCCGGCCCGCGCGCCGCTTGTCGCCTACACCATCTTCTATTCCTATCTGGCGTTCGCCCTGCTGATGGTCGTCCTGACCTGGAACAATTGGTGGCTCGACGCGCGGCTGGCGGGACCGGCGCATGGGGTCGACATCGTCGTGTTCAGCACGATTGTCGTCCTGACCCTTGGCTACACCAGCCCGGTCGTGCCCTTCTTCACCTTCCTGCTGCTCTCGGCCGCGATCCGCTGGGGCTGGCGGGAGACGGCGCTGACCGCCATCCTGCTGACCTTGCTATACCTGGTGGCCGGCCTGCTCACCGTTCCCGCCGGCAATCTCCTCGAATTGCAGCATTTCGTGGTCCGGACCGGCCATGTCGTCATCCTGTCGCTGATCCTGATCTGGTTCGGGGTGAACCAGTGGAGCGCGCGAATCTTCGCTCCTGGCGATCATCTGTTCGGCGACCCGTCGCTCGACCTTCACCCGGTGGAGAGCGGCCTGATCGCGGCGATGAAGGCGGTGGGCTCGCAAAGCGGAGCCCTCGTCTGGCTGGAGATGGGTGAAGCGACCGGACTGACCATCCGCGACGGCACGACCGAGCGGATCGTGCTGCACGAATCCCAAATCCCCGAGGTTCAGACGAAGACGCCGTTCCTCTACGACCTGCCGAGGCATCGCGGGCTGACCCGGGACGAAGATCGCGACTTGAGGACGATCGACCCGAGCGCGGCGATCGGCCCGCAGGCGGTGTCCGCTCTTGCGCTGAAGGAAGGGATCGCCGTCCCGATGCAGTCGGAGGCGGGGGAGGGAGTGCTGTTCCTGGAGCGGATTTCCAACCTGTCGATCGATCATATCGACCTCGGCGAGCAGATGGCCGCGAACCTTGCCGCCCATTTCCAGAGCCACGCGCTGCTTCGCGCTGCGGAGGAAAATGCCGCGGCCCGGTCCCGACTGTCCCTCGCTCGCGATCTTCACGACAGCGTCGTCCAGTTCCTGGCGGGCGCGGCCTTCCGGCTGGAAGCGATGAGGCGATCGGTCGGAACGGGCCGCGACATCGGCCCCGACCTCAACGAGCTCAAGCAGCTGATGATGCAGGAGCAGGGCGAGCTTCGCGCCTTCATCACCGCGCTTCGCGGCAGTTCGCAGATCGCGCTCGACGAATTGGCCAAGGACCTGCGCGCCCTGTCGGCCAGGCTGTCGCGGCAGTGGGGGATGAGCTGCAGCTTCGCTTCCCGGCCGGGCAAGCTGATGGTCCCGGCCAGGATCCATCGCGAAGTCCAGCAGCTGGTGCGCGAGGGGGTGGCCAACGCCGTCCGCCACGCCGGCGCCACCTCGGTCTCGATCGAGCTCGGCGCGACAGCCTCCGCGCTCAAGCTCGAGCTGATCAACGACGGAGCGCAATATCCGCGGTCCGGAGAGGCGCAGGAAATGCCCAAGTCGCTGCGCGAGCGGGTTGACCAGGCCGGCGGCGAAATGGAGATTTCGCGCGGCATGGGCGTCACCAGGCTTTCCATCTCGCTTCCCGTGGCGGAGCCGAACCGATGAACCGGATCCTGTTGGCCGACGATCATCCGATGATCCGCACCGCGCTCGACGTGCTCCTGCGCGACAGCGATTTCGACATTGTCGGAATGGCCGGCAGCGGCACGGAAGCGCTTGCGGCGATCGAGGAGCTGAAGCCCGATCTCCTGCTGCTGGACCTGCAGATGCCGGGCGGCGGGGGGATGTCGGTGCTCCGCCGGCTGCGGGCCGAGGGGGCGAAGCTCAAGGTCGTCCTGCTGACCGCGGCGATCGACGATGCGACGCTGCTCGAGGCGAAGGCGCTCAAGGTCCAGGGCATCGTCCTCAAGAACAGCGACCCGGCCTATCTGCTCGACTGCCTCGACCATCTGCGCTTCGGCAGGAGCTGGATGGATCCGGAGCTGACCGGGCGCCTCAAGCAGCTGTCGGCCAACCGGCGGAAGGACGGAGGCTCGGCGCTGGCCCCGCGCGAGCTGCAGCTGATCGGCTTCGTCCGCGAGGGCCTGCGCAACCGGGAGATCGCGCGGAAGCTCGGGGTGACCGAGGGCACGGTCAAGACCTACCTCCACGGAGTGTTCGAGAAGCTGGGCGTCAGCAACCGCACCGAACTCGCGATTCGGGCCGAGGAATTTCTGGGGCGCTCCAGCTCCTAGGTTGCAAGACTGCGAGCAAGAGAGCGCGGCGGCGAGCAGGCGCCTGCAGTTGGCTAGCGCGCCAGGCCAGAGCTCCACTCGGCCGCCGCCATTTGTTCCTCCGCGGTGAGGCTCGGGATCAGGACGATCTTCCCGATACCCTGCAGCGAAGCCAGATGATCGTCGGCCAGCGGATCGTCGAACAGGACGCCGCAATGGTCCCCATCGGCCCAGATCACGGTGCCGAAAATGTTGGCTGGCGGAATTTTCAGGCAGACGTCCTGGCCTTCGCTGAGCCTCTGCTCGACCCGAAGCTGGGCGCCCGTGCTGGAGACGTCGACCAGATAGACGGTTCGAGAGGAACCGAAGCTCATCATCGCCGCGGGCAGCAGCACGGGTTCGCGCGGCGCCCGCCGCCGCCCGCCTGGGCCATCCTTGCGCTTGCCAAACTCATGCATGACCGGAACTCGCTTCTCGCAAATTCCCCCGCCAAGCATTGGTTTAGAGTTCATCCGTTACGGAGTTTTTGCCGAGTAGGGTTAAAAAACAGGCACTTATCATGGGTTAGGCATTTTGCAGCGGTGGGGATTGAATGCGTATTTGTCTGGACGGGAATTTCCGCGCGAGCCGCGACGGGCCGTCATCCCTTGACGGTGAAGCCGACCTTGATCGTCACCTGGTAATGAAGGACCTTGCCGCCCTCGACATGGCCGCGGGTTTCGAGGACTTCGAACCAGCGGAT
>CBFGLY010000126.1:0-4568 GCA_965649725.1 uncultured Sphingomonas sp. | reverse complement strand
CCCTGGATGATGATGCCCGATGCGGGGCAGGGCGCCAGGAAGGCGAAATCATACATGTTCGCCGGCGGTGCGATCGAGATGAACCCGCGGATTTCCGGGCGGCGCATGAGCAGCTGCATCCCGATCCAGGCGCCGAAGCTGACGCCCGCGACCCAGGTCACTTCGGCCTCGGGGTGAATCTGCTGCACCCAGTCCAGCGCGGAGGCCGCGTCCGAAAGCTCGCCGATGCCATTGTCGAACGTTCCCTGGCTCTTGCCCACGCCGCGGAAGTTGAAGCGCAGCGTGGCGAAGCCGCGGCGGACGAAATCCTTGTAGAGCAGCTGAACAATCTTGTTGTTCATCGTCCCGCCCGCCTGCGGATGGCTGTGCAGGATCAGGGCGACCGGCGCGCGCGGGCGCGGCCCCGGATTGAAACGGCCTTCCAGACGGCCTTCGGGTCCGGGGAAAATCACTTCGGGCATGGGCGCTCGCTTGTCGGTGTGAAACTTTTGGCCGCGACAGGGTGCACCGCGGCGGCGGCTCCTATATAGGGCGGGCGCAACCTCTGGCAACGGCAGGATTCCACCGCTTTCATGACGCGCATATTCCTCGATCACGCGGCGACGACACCCGTCCTTCCCGAAGCGCGCGCGGCGATGAGCCGGGGCTTCGACGCCTGGGCCAATCCCAGCTCGCCGCACGAGGAAGGACGCAAGTCCCGCGCGCTTCTCGAAGAGGCTCGCACCACCCTCGCCGAAGTGCTGGGCTGGCGTCATGACGTCATCTTCACCAGCGGCGCGAGCGAAGCCGTCGAGATCGCTGCCGCCCGCGCTCGCGTTGCCGGCCGGGCTCATGGCGCGACCGAGCATGCCATCGTGCCTCATGCCATGGGCGCTGCCTCAAGGGTCATTCCTGTCGGCGGCGACGGCCTGATCGACGAAGGAGCGCTGGATGCAGTCCTCGCCGACGGACCGGCGCTGATCGCCATCCAGTGCGTCAACAATGAAACCGGCATCCTCCAGCCGCTGGACCGCCTCTATCCGCGCATCCGGGAGGCAGGATCGCTGCTGCTCGCCGATTGCGCCCAGAGCGCAGGCAAGCTGCCCCTGCCCGATGCGGACTTCATCGCATTGTCGGCCCACAAGCTCGGCGGACCTCCGGGGATCGGCGCGCTGCTGGTCAAGGATCTGGGTACGCTCGAGCCGGTCGGCGGTCAGGAAAAGGGCTATCGCCGGGGGACGCAGGACGTGCCCAGCGCGCTCGCCTTTGCCGCGGCCCTTGCGGCGAAGCCCTACGACATGGAGCGCCTGTCGGCACTTCGGCGCCAGCTCGACGAGGGCGTGAAGGCTGCCGGCGGGGTGGTCATCGGCGAACAGAGCCCGCGCATCCCGACGATCGGAGCAGTGGCGATGCCGGGCGCCTCCAATGCTTCGCTCCTAGTCCAGTTCGACCTCGCCGGGATTGCCGTGTCGGCCGGCAGCGCCTGCTCCTCGGGCAAGATGAAGGAAAGCGCCGTGCTGGCGGCGATGGGCATGGCGCCCGACATCGCCAACAGCTTTCTCCGCATCAGCTTCGGGCCGTCGACGTCCGAAGCCGACGTCGACGCCTTCCTGTCCGAGTGGCAGCGTATCGCGTCCCGCCAGCGAGCCGCATGATCTATCTCGACTATCAGGCAACCACCCCGACCGCGCCCGAGGTCATCGCGGCCATGCGGCCGTGGATCGAGGAAAAATTCGCCAATCCGCACAGTCCGTCGACCTGGGGACGGGAAGCCGCAGCGGCCATCGAAGTGGCGCGCAACCGGGTCGAGGCCGCGATCGGCCTTTCCGGCGGCCGCTTCGCCTTCACGTCCGGCGCCACCGAGGCGCTCAATTGGGCGCTCAAGGGAACGTTCGAGGGGTCGGAACGGCGCAAGCTGGTCACCATCGCGACCGAACATGCCGCCGTGCTCGACACGGCGGCATGGCTGGAGGGGCAGGGGATTGAGGTCGTCCAGCTGGCGGTCGGCGCTGACGGGCTAGTGGATATCGATCTGGCGGAAGCGGCGATTGACCATGGAACGGCGCTCGTCGCGGCGATGCTGATCAATAATGAGATCGGCGTGATCCAGCCCATCACCGAGCTCGCCGCGATGGCGCATCGCCGGGGGGCATTGTTTCTTTGCGACGCCGTCCAGGGTTTTGGGCGCTTGCAGCTGCCCGAAGGACCCGATCTCATCGCGCTGTCTGCGCACAAGATCCATGGACCGAAGGGCGTCGGAGGTCTCTGGATGCGCGCCGGCGCCGAGCCGGAACCGCTGCTTCACGGCGGCGGGCAGGAGCTGGGCCTTCGCTCGGGCACCTTGTCGCCCGCTCTCTGCGTGGGCCTGGGAGAGGCGGCCAGGCTGGCGGTCGAACGCCGCGATGCCGACTCGGAACATGTTGGCAAATTGTTTGAAATAGCGCTGACAAGCTTCGGACAGGGCTGGATTATCAACGGAAGCCAAGTCAGCCGCTATCACGGCAATATCAACCTCCGCCGGGACGGGCTGGACGGGGCCAGGCTCATTTCCGACCTGCGCAATCTTGCCTTCTCGCTCGGCTCGGCCTGCGCCAGCGGATCGGGCCGTCCCAGCCATGTGCTCCGCGCGATCGGTCTGACGGACCGGGAAGCGCGCTCGTCGATCCGCCTTGGCTTCGGCCGCTACACCGGCGAGGAGGAGCTGGCGTCCGCCTGCCGCCGCATCGACGATGCCGCCCGCGCCCAACTTGGCTTTGTCGCATGATCAAGGTCCGCTTCCTCAAGGCTGACGGCTCGCTCGATCATGAGGTTGAGGCTCCGGCCGGAACCAATTTGCTCGACCTTGCGCAGGCGGAAGGTCAGCCGCTGGAAGGCGCGTGCGAAGGGCAGATGGCTTGCTCGACCTGCCATGTCATCGTCGCGAAGGAGGATTTCGGCCGTTTGCCGCCGGCCAGCGAGGAGGAGGACGACCTGCTCGACCTTGCCTGGCAGGTGCGGCCGACATCGCGGTTAGCCTGCCAGATCAATCTGACCGATGACCTCGGGACACTGACCGTCCAGATGCCGGGCGGAGCCTATAATCTCGATCGGTAAGGGCTTGCGAAGCTAGTCGCCCTTTGGGAGGGGCTGTCCGATCCGGTCGTCGATCCGGTCCTTCTTCGGCTTGGCGCGGCGGCCTTCGGGCCGCGTCGGAAGCCGTGCTTCCAGGGCCTGCAATCCGATGCGGCCCTGGCCTTGACTGTCGAGCAGCCTGAACCGGTCCGCCGCAGCCTGCCGGAATTCCGCCAGCGTGATAACCCGGTTGAAGTCGGCATCCGCGCTTGCGACCGGCTGCGGAATGTTGAGCAAGCCGTATCGGGCGGCGCCCTGCAGACCGTCGACGTGATAGCCGTCGTGCCCGTCTTTGTTCTTCCTGTCCCAATCATCTCCCCTGGGTTTCGGGGCAGGCTGGCCCCGTGGCCGCTTCCAGTTGGAGTTCACCTGGATGTCGGGAGCGATTTCCCATTCGTAGGCGGTGATTTCCTGAGGATCGATCCGGCCGTCGCGGTTGCTGTCGAGCCTGGTGAAGAAGCGGTCCGCGTCGGCCTGCAATTCCTCGGCGGTGAGAGCGCCGTCCCGGTTGATATCCGCCCGCTCGAACCAGCGGGCGATAGGGGCAGCGCGGTTGGCGCCTCCACGGAACGGCTCGCCCATCGGGCTGATGAACGGCGCCCATGGATAGGCTGTGACGGTAATCGGCGGATCTTCCGCTGCGGCGAGGGAAAGCAGGATCGGGAAGAGCAGCGCGGGGACGGGCATGAGGCACCCTTGGTCTCAAAGCGTGAACCGCGGATGAAGACGAAATAGCCGGAGGTGGAAGCCGATGACCCGGGACGAAATCGTTGTGGCTGCTTCCTTCCGGACCTGACCAGGTTGGCGACAGCCCCGCCCACCGACTTCCGCGGGCCATATGGGAGAAGGCCGTCCCGGATGCAAGCGCTCCATACCGCCTCGCAATGATGCCCAGGACTTTCTAGAACCGTGACCATGGACGACGAATCGCCGGGCCTTGGGCTCGACCTGCCCGAAGAAACAAAGCCGGACACGGACAGCCACTATCGCGTCCTCGCCCGTAAATATCGCCCCCAGACCTTCGCCCAGCTGATCGGCCAGGACGCGATGGTGCAGACGCTGGCCAACGCCATCGAGCGCGGCCGCATCGCCCATGCTTTCCTGCTCACCGGCGTCCGCGGGGTCGGCAAGACCTCCACGGCGCGCCTGGTCGCCAAGGCGCTGAATTGCATTGGTCCGGACGGGCAGGGCGGCCCGACCATCGATCCTTGCGGCGTTTGCGAGCCTTGCCGGGCGATCGCGGAAGGGCGGCATATCGACGTGATCGAGATGGACGCCGCGTCGCACACCGGCGTCGACGACGTCCGGGAAATCATCGAGGCGGTGCGCTACGCGGCGGTTTCCGCCCGCTACAAAATCTACATCATCGACGAAGTCCACATGCTGTCGAAGAGCGCCTTCAACGCGCTGCTGAAGACGCTTGAGGAGCCGCCGGCGCATGTGAAATTCCTGTTCGCCACGACCGAGGTGAACAAGGT
>CBFGLY010000125.1:0-4571 GCA_965649725.1 uncultured Sphingomonas sp. | reverse complement strand
CGTTGCCCTGGGCGTCGGTGATGGTGATCATGGTGTTGTTGAAGCTGGCGTTCACGTGCGCGACGCCGGAAGTGATGTTCTTGCGCTCGCGGCGGCGAAGGCGCTGGGGTGCTTGAGCCATTGGAAATCCCTAAATTCTGTGTCGAGACAGCGAGAAAGCAGCGCGAGGCTTACTTCTTCTTGCCCGCGATCGGCTTGGCCTTGCCCTTGCGGGTGCGCGCATTGGTGTGCGTGCGCTGGCCGCGGACCGGCAGGCCCTTGCGGTGACGCAGGCCGCGGTAGCAGGCGAGGTCCATCAAGCGCTTGATGTTCATCGCCGTCTCGCGGCGAAGGTCGCCCTCGACGGTGTAGTCGGCGTCGATCGCCTCGCGGATGTGCAGCACTTCCTGGTCCGTCAGGTCCTGGACGCGGCGCTCCGGCGCGATGCTCAGCTTGTCGGTGATTTCCTTGGCCTTGGCCTGTCCAATGCCGTGGATATATTGCAGCGCGATCACAACGCGCTTGTTGGTCGGCAGGTTAACGCCGGCGATACGTGCCATGTAATACCTTCTCCTAGCTCCACGGGACAGCGGGCACCCGACCGTCCCATCTCAAAGCGTGTCGCCCCTTTCCAACAGAAAAACGGCGCGCGCATGGTTGCGCCGCCGGTAACCGGTGAAACGGGATGGCGGCCATGTAGGAGTCGCATGGGGCAGAGTCAAGCGTCTGGACTTGCCCCGGCAAGCCGCTAAGCCCCTGCCCGTAATGCAGCGCCTGACCCATGACCAGCCCTTCCCGGATAGCCTTCGCGGCGCGATCATCGCGTTGGGGAATTTCGACGGGTTCCACCTGGGCCACCAGGCGGTCGTGGGACGGGCCGTTCAGTGGGGAGCGCACGAGCGGCGGCCGGTCATCGTCGCGACCTTCGACCCGCACCCGGTGCGGCACTTCCGGCCCGACACGCCGCCCTTTCGGCTGACGACCCTGGACCAGCGCGAACGGCTGTTCGCCGCGTCGGGCGCGGACGCGATGCTGGTGTTCAACTTCGGCGCCGAGCTGGCGAGCACGACGGCCGAGGATTTCGTGGCGAAGCTCCTGGCGGGGAAATTCGGCGCGGCGGGCGTCGTGACCGGCGAGGACTTCACCTTCGGCAAGGGCCGCGGCGGCAATGCTACCGTGTTGCGCGAACTTGGCGCGAACCATGGCATCGCCGCGGAGACGGTCGCGCCCGTCCTGCTCGACGGGGAGCGGATTTCGTCCGGGCGCATCAGGGAGGCGCTGCAGGCCGGCGATCCCGCCACGGCGATCCACCAGCTCACCCGCCCCTTCGCGATCGAAGGCACGATCATCCACGGCGACGGGCGCGGCAAGGATCTCGGCTGGCCGACGGCCAACATGGACCTCGGCAACTATCTCCGCCCGAAATACGGCATCTACGCGGTTCGGGTGCACCTGGACGACGGCAGCGAGCATGACGGCGTCGCCAGCCTCGGCGTCCGCCCGATGTTCGACCCGCCGCAGGAGCTACTCGAAGCGGTGCTGTTCGATTTTGACGGGGATTTGTACGGGCGCAGGATCGAGGTGGCGCTGCATCACTATCTGCGGCCGGAGGCGAAGTTCGATAGCCTCGACGAACTGAAGGCGCAGATGGACCGGGATGCCGAGGACGCGCGGCGGTTGCTAAATCCCATGGGCAACCGCTAGAGGCGGCTCGACTTGAACCTTCCCCGTTCGCATCGAGCGCAGGTTCGAGCGCAGCCGAGAACCGAAGTCGAGATATCCCTCGACGGCCGCGTCTCGACTTTGCTCGACGCTGCTCGGGACGAACGGATATGGAATCCTTGATGTCCGACGCGCCCGACAAACCCGACTACCGCTCCACCGTATTCCTGCCGAAGACCGACTTCCCGATGAAGGCCGGCCTGCCGCAGAAGGAGCCGCTCATCCTCGCCAAATGGCAGGAGGAGGATCTATACGGGCAAATCCGGAAGGCGCGCGCCGGGCGCGAGAAGTATATCTTCCACGACGGCCCGCCCTACGCCAACGGCGACATCCACATCGGCCATGCGCTCAACAAGACGCTGAAAGACATGGTCGTCCGTACCCAGACGCTGCTGGGCAAGGACGCGCCTTACGTGCCCGGCTGGGACTGCCACGGCCTGCCGATCGAGTGGAAGATCGAGGAGCAGTACCGCAAGAAGAAGCTCAACAAGGACGAGGTGCCGGTCAAGGAATTCCGCGCCGAATGCCGCGCCTATGCGCAGCATTGGGTCGACGTGCAGACCGAGCAGTTCCAGCGGCTCGGCATCACCGGTGAATGGGACAAGCCCTATCTGACCATGAACTATGAGGCGGAGGCGACGATCGTCTCCGAGCTCTACAAGTTCGCGGAGACCGGCCAGCTCTATCGCGGCGCCAAGCCGGTGATGTGGTCCCCGGTCGAAAAGACCGCGCTGGCCGAGGCCGAGATCGAATATGAGGATATTACCTCGACCCAGATCGATGTGGCATTCGAGATTGTTGAATCACCAATTGACGACTTGGTCGGAAAGGGCGCGGTGATCTGGACGACCACGCCGTGGACCATTCCGGTGAATCAAGCACTCGCCTACGGACCAGACGTGGAATACGTTCTCCTCCACATCAATGCATACGTCGGACACGGCGCGCCCTTCAGTCACTTGCTGGTCGCAGCCGATCTAGCAGAAGCGGTTTGTCGGCGCCTCAATATGGTGTCGCAGGATGTCGACTGGCGTGGAAAAGGTTCCAAGCTAGCTGGCACGGTCGCGCGCCACCCGATGCACAAGCTCGGCGGATTCTTCGCCAAACCCCGCCCCTTCCTGGCCGGCGACTTCGTCACGACCGATAGCGGCACCGGGCTGGTCCATATGGCGCCCGACCATGGCGAGGATGATTTCGAGCTGTGCCGCGCCAACGGCATCGGACCGCAGTTCGCGGTCGAGGCGGACGGGCGATATCGCGACGATTGGCTATGGCTCGGCGGCAATGACGAGCGGCGCATGTCGGTCATCAACCCGAAGTTCAACGCGCCCGACGGTCCGATCTGCAGCGACCTGCGCGACGCCGGGGCGCTGCTCGCGGCCAGCTTCGATTATCAGCACAGCTATCCGCACAGCTGGCGGTCGAAGGCCAAGGTCATCTACCGCTGCACCCCGCAATGGTTCATCGCGATGGACAAGCCCATCGGGGTGCATCACCCGGCGACGCGGGCGGAGCAAAGGTGGGAGAATGAGGGGGGAGCCCCGGTCTCGGCCGATGTCTCGACCTCGGGTCTCGACAGGCTCGACCCTGCGCTCGACACGAACGGACAAAAACATACTCCGTTCGGTTCGAGCAGCATCGAGCGCAGCCGAGATGCGTCCGTCGAGAACCCCACGCTCCGCTCCCTCGCGCTAAACGCCATCGCCGAAACCCGCTTCGTCCCCGAAAAGGGCCGCAACCGCATCGGGTCGATGGTCGAGGGCCGGCCAGACTGGGTGATCAGCCGGCAGCGCGCCTGGGGCGTCCCGATCGCCCTGTTCGTGGACCGCAAGACCGGCGAGCCGCTGGTCGATCACGAGGTCAACGAACGCATCTTCGCCGCGATCAAGGCGGAAGGCGTCGACGCCTGGGACGAGGCCCGGGCGCAGGACTATCTCGGCAACAACTACAGCGCCGCCGATTATGAGATGCAGCGCGACATCCTGGACGTCTGGTTCGACAGCGGCTGCACCCATGTCTTCACGCTGGAAAGCGGCCATTGGCCCGACCAGCGCTGGCCCGCCGACCTTTACCTCGAAGGCAGCGACCAGCATCGCGGCTGGTTCCAGTCGTCGCTGCTGGAAAGCTGCGGCACGCGCGGGCGGGCGCCGTTCGAGGCAGTGCTGACCCACGGCTTCACCATGGATTCGAAGGGCATGAAAATGTCCAAGAGCCTGGGGAATACCATCTCGCCGCTCGACCTGATGCGCGACTACGGTGCGGATATATTGCGGCTGTGGGCGCTCAGCGTCGACTTCACCGAGGACCATCGCATCGGCAAGGAAATCCTCGCCGGTGTCGCCGACCAGTATCGCAAAATCCGCAACACCTTCCGCTACCTCCTCGGCGCGCTCGACGGGTTCAGCGAGGAAGAGCGGATCGGTGTAAACGAGATGCCGGAGCTGGAGCGCTACATGCTGGCGCTGACCGCCGAGCTTGACACCCGGATGCGCAAAGCGGTCGATGATTACGACTTCAACGATTATACGCGGGCGCTCAGCGACTTCTGTAACAACGACCTGTCGGCCTTTTTCTTCGATATCCGCAAGGACAGCCTCTACTGCGACGCGCCGACCGACCCGAAGCGGCGCGCCTATCGCACCGTGCTCGACATCATGTTCCACGCGCTGGTCCGCTGGGCCTCGCCAGTGCTGGTCTTCACGGCCGAGGAAGTGTGGGGCACCCGCTATCCGGACGCGGGCAGCGTCCACCTGCTCGAATGGCCGCTGATCGATCAGCAGTGGCGCGAGGATGCCGCGCTTGAAGCGAAGTGGGGCGCTCTTCGCGAGCAGCGCGAGGCGGTCACCGAAGCCATCGAACCGCTGCGGCGC
>CBFGLY010000124.1:0-4619 GCA_965649725.1 uncultured Sphingomonas sp. | reverse complement strand
ATCGACGACCCGATCCCCATCGATTCGCGATATTTGACGACGGTGCGCCGGGCGGCGTCCATTCCGCGCTGCTTCAGCAGGGCCGCGATCGCGTCGTCGCTCAGCACCTCGGTCTCCGCCTCGATGATGTCCCGGATCGCGGCCTTCACGGCCTCGGCCGCCGCGCCCTCGCCGCTGTCCGACGAAACTCCCGAACCGAAGAAATATTTCAGCTCGAACATGCCCCGGTCGCAGGCCAGATATTTGTTCGAGGTCACGCGGCTGACGGTGGACTCGTGCATTTCGATCGCCTCGGCGACCTTGGCCAGCGTCATCGGCCTCAGCGCCGACACGCCTGCCTCGAAGAAGCGCTCCTGCTGCTTCACGATTTCGCTCGCGACCTTGACGATCGTCCGGGCGCGCTGGTCGAGCGCCTTGACCAGCCAGTTGGCGCTTTGCAGGTGATCGCTCAGCCACGCCTTCGAAGTCTTGTCGGAAGCACCGGCCTTCAGCTCGGCATGGTAGCGGCGGTTGACCAGCACTCGCGGCAGGGCGGCATTGTTGAGCTCGACGATCCATCCGCCCTTGCTGCGTCGAACGAACAGGTCGGGCGTGATCGCCTCCGGCTCCTTTCCGACGAAGCGGCAGCCGGGCTTGGGATCGTAAGCGCGAAGCTCGCGCACCATGTCGGCCAGGTCTTCCTCGTCGACTCCGCAGATCCGGCGAAGGTCGGCCATCCGCCCCTTCGCCAGCAGGTCGAGGTTGGCGATCAGCCGCGCCATTGCCGGGTCGTAGCGGTCCGCGGCCCTGGCCTGGATCGCGATACATTCCTCGAGGCTTCGTGCAGCAATGCCCGGCGGATCGAGCGACTGGACCAGCGCGAGCGCCTGTTCCGCTTCCGCCAGGCTTGCCTCGCATTCCTCGGCGATGGTGCCGAGCGGCGTGTCGAGATAGCCGGTCTCTTCCAACTCGTGGACGATCGCCTCGGCGACCCGCCCCAGGGTCCCGCCGGTCCCATGAAGCTGGGCCAGCAAATGCTCGGCCAGCCCGTCTTCCCCTCCCTCCAGCCGGTCGAAGTCGAACGCCTCGCCGCTTGCCGGGCCGCTCCCGACATCGGCCAGGCTGTCCGTTTCCAGCGCGGCTTCCCGCCAGTCCATGTCGACCGGGGAATCCTCGGTGCCGAGCTTGCTTCCGATGAGCTCGTCGGATCCGGTCGGGTCGGCGGCCTCGTCGCCATATTCGCGGTCCTCGCGGACGATCACGCCTTCGCCGCTTGCGCCCTCGCCGGGACGGGCCTCCAGCAGCGGATTGTTGGCGAGCTCCTCGGCGATCACCGCTTCGACTTCCAAATTGCTGAGCGCCAGCAGCTTGATCGCCGCCTGCAGCTGCTGGGTCATCACCAGCTGCTGCGAAACGCGGATGTCGATACGCGGGCCCAGCCCCATGGCGGCTACACTCCCGCGCTACAGCGCAAAGCTCTCGCCGAGATAGAGCCGTCTTACGCTCTCGTCGGCGACCAGCGCCTGCGGGGTTCCCTCGAACAGCACCTGTCCGTCATAGATGATGCAGGCCCGATCGACGATATCCAGAGTCTCGCGGACATTATGATCGGTGATGAGCACCCCGATGTCGCGTCCTTTAAGCTCCTTCACCAGGTCGCGGATGTCGCTGATCGAGATCGGATCGATGCCGGCAAACGGCTCGTCGAGCAGCATGATCGAGGGATCGGCGGCCAGCGAACGGGCGATTTCACAGCGCCGCCGCTCGCCTCCGGACAGCGCCATCGCCGGCGATGCGCGCAGGCCCGCCAGGCCGAATTCGTCGAGCAGCTTCTCGAGCCGCGCCGAGCGGGCGTCCGGGTCCGGCTCCGCGATCTCGAGCACCGCCAAAATGTTCTGCTCGACCGTCAGCCCGCGGAAGATCGAGGTTTCCTGCGGCAGATAGCCGAGCCCCAGGATCGCCCGGCGGTACATCGGCAAATGGGTGATGTCGCGGCCGTCCAGAAAGATCCGGCCCGCGTCGGGCTTCACCAGCCCCATCACCGAATAGAAGCTGGTCGTCTTGCCGGCGCCGTTGGGGCCGAGCAGCCCGACCACCTCGCCGCGTTCCACGTGCAGCGACACGTCGTGGAGCACGGTCCGCTTGTCGTAGCTCTTGGCGATCGAGCGGACGTCGAGCCCGCGAACCGCCGTCGCGGCGGAGGCCGCCGGACTGTCGAAGGTGGCCGCCTCGTTCATCGCCTCAATTCTGGCGCTTGGGCACGGTGAAGCGGCCGGTGACTCGCCCGCCGCTCTGGTTCACGCCGCGAAGCCCGCCGTCCATCACCGCCCGGCCGCTGTCGAGGTCGATCGTCAGCCGCCCGCCGCTGAGGAAGGACCCGCCGCGCTCAAGCCGGACATTGCCGACCATGGTGATCAGGCCTTCGTTGAGGTCGTAGACCGCGAAATCGCCGCGCGCCGTTTCGCTCGGGCTGGTCACCACCACCCCGCCGCTCGCGTCGATCCGGTTGATGTCGATGCCGTTATCGTTGGCATAGGCCAGCGTCAGGCGAGCGGTGCGGAGCGTCAGCTCGCCCTGCTTGACGATGACATTGCCCGCGAAGATTGCCCGGTCTGCACGGTCCTGCGCTTCCGCACGATCGGCGGACAGGTCGATCGGCGCCTTGCTGTCATGCCCTTTCAAGGCCGACACATTATTCTGCGCGGCCGCAACGCCCGTTCCCAGCACAAGGGCTGCGAGCAATAGGATCGGGGACTTTTTCATCCCTTTCATCTGACCGCCCCTTGGTAGATTTTCAAGCGTACTCCCTTTTCCAGCCTGACCGTGCGCTCGTCGAGATTGGCGCGAAGCTGCCCCGCCTGGAATTCGCCGAGCTCCATCCGGCCGCTGACCGGTC
Organism: uncultured Sphingomonas sp.; assembly: GCA_965649725.1. GTDB lineage: Bacteria > Pseudomonadota > Alphaproteobacteria > Sphingomonadales > Sphingomonadaceae > Sphingomicrobium. The sequence continues at coordinate 1,744 of CBFGLY010000124.1, read as the reverse complement.
CGTCCGACACCATGCTTCGCTTGTCGAGGTCGACCGTGACGTCCCTCGTCGCCAGCTGGTAGCCGCCGGGTCCGGCGACGCGCACCGGTCCGTCGACCAGCACCTGCTCCTGCTCCAGATTGTAGCGGCCCTTCATTGCCGCGATCGTGAGCGGCCCCTTGCCGAGGTTGAGCTGCGCCCGCATCCCCTCGATCGCGACGATCGGGACATTGCTGGTCGGCTGGACCGCTCGGTCGGCAACGATGACGAATTTCTGGCCCTTGTCGTCCTCGCCCACGTAGCGGGCCTTTTCGACCCGCATCCGCTCCTGCGCCTGGTCGACCTTGTTCTTGTCGAGGATGAAGCTGACGTCGCCGCGCTTGTCGAACGGAGCGATGGCGAGCAGCAGCAGAAGTCCCCCGATCAGGATCGGAAGCCCGTATTTGGTGGCGCGGACGACCTTGTCGTGCCGGCTGCCGGGCTCGGCCCAATGTCGCTTGATGGCGCGTTCGCGGTTGGCGGCTTCTGACAATTGACGCTTTCGATGATCACCCGTGGGCGAAAATATCCACCTCTGCCCAGCCGGCCAGGTCAAGCAGCGCCCGGGCGGGGAGGAAGTCGAAACAGGCCTGGGCAAGCTCGACGCGATTCTCGCGCTGCAGGCGAACGTCGAGCTGCTCTTTCAGGCGGTGAAGGTAGCGGACATCGCTCGCGGCATATTCGCGCTGCGCGTCGTTGATCTCGGCCGCGCCCCAGTCGCTGGTCTGCTGCTGCTTCGACAGGTCGGTGCCGAGCATTTCCTTGACCAGCTCCTTGAGGCCGTGGCGGTCGGTATAGGTGCGGATCAGCTTCGAGGCGGTGCGGGTGCAGTAAAGCGGCGCCGCCATGATGCCGAGGTAGGCGCGGATGATGGCCACGTCGAACCGGGCGAAATGGTAGAGCTTCAGCCGGTCGGGATCGCCGAGCAGGGCCTTGAGGTTGGGTGCCGAATAGTCGCTGTCCGGGCCGAAGCGGACCAGATGCTCGTCGCTCGAGCCGTCCGAAAGCTGGACCAGGCAGAGCCGGTCCCGGCCCGGGATCAGGCCCATCGCCTCGGTGTCGACCGCGATAGCGGCGCCGTCCGCGAAAAGGTCGGCCGACGGCAGGTCTTCTTCGTGAAAATGGATCGCCATGACTTTTCAGTTTCCCTTGGCCACCGGCCCCTGAACAGGGCGTGACGGCATCGATCCATTCCCCTTAGGCGCATCCGCCGCGAGCTTGCCAGCCTTAACCATCGAATCACTAGGAGAAGTGCCGATTTTCCTGTAAAGCCCCGCTTTGTGCGCGCAGTTTGTTCCTGCGCGTGCGGCCGGTTGCGCCATGGGCCCAGCGCGTTGGTTCTTCGATTTGGGGCACTTAAGAGTTTGGATTTCTGCATGGGTTTCGATCGAGGGCGTAAGGGTGACCGCGGCGGACGCGGCCGTGACAAGCGCGACAATTTCGGTGGTGGCGACGACAGCTTTGGGGGCGGATTCGACCGCGGCGGCTTTGGTGAAAGGCCTGCGTTCGGAGGCGGATTCGGCGATCGCGGCGGCGGTGGCGGTGGCTATCGTGGCGGCGGCGGAGGCGGCGGTTACGGCGGCGGCGGGGGCGGTGGCTTCCGTGGCGGCGGTGGCGGCGGAGGTTTCCGCGGCGGCGGCGGTGGCGGAATGCCTCCGCAGGTCGTTGGCGAAGGCAAGGGCGTCGTCAAATTCTTCAATCCGCAGAAGGGCTTCGGCTTCATCGT
>CBFGLY010000123.1:0-4701 GCA_965649725.1 uncultured Sphingomonas sp. | reverse complement strand
CCTCTCAACCGCGAGATGCAGGAGGGACGGCTCGAGGAAGGCACCCGCAACAAGCTCCTCGCCAGCATGACCGACGATGTGTCGGAGCTCGTGCTGGAGGACAACCGGCTCCAGACGCTCGCGCTGTCCATCGCCGAAAGCCGCGGCGCGGCCGGGCTGCCCGGCTTCGTCCGGACCATCGAAATGCTGGAAGCCACAGGCCGGCTCGACCGCAAGGTCGAGGGGCTGGAGAGCAGCGACGCGCTGCTCCGGCGCGGAATGGACCAGCGCGGCCTCACCCGGCCCGAGCTGGCCGTGCTGCTGTCGATGTCCAAGATGAGCCTGCAGGACGCGGCCGAAGAACTTCGGCTGGCGGACGATCCGACGATGGACGGGGAGCTGATGGCCGCCTTCCCCGAGCCGATGCAGAAGAAGCATGCCGACGCGATCCGCGCGCATCGCCTGCGCCACCAGATCGTCGCGACCAAGGTCGCCAACCGGCTGGTCAATCGCCTTGGACCCAGTGTTGCCCTCGACATGACCGAAGAGGAAGGCGTTGCCTTGTCCCAGGTCGTGACCGCCTTCCTGGTGACCGAGCGGCTGCTGGACCTGCAAAGCCTGTGGTCGAAGATCGAGAAGGCCCAATTGTCGGAGCAGGTCCGGATCGAGCTGTTCTCGGTGACCGCGAAGAGCGTTCGCAATCACCTTGGCGACGTCATTCGCGCCGCGGCCGGCGAGACCAACGTCAGCCAGGTTTGCGACCTGCTGAAGCCGGGCGTGGACAAGGTTTCGGCTCACACCTCGGCGTTGATCCGCGCGGAGGTGCGTGGTGAAGCCGCGTCGCGCCGGGCGCGCCTTGAAGCGCTTGGAGCGGACAAGAACATCGTCAACCGGCTGGTCCGTCTCTACGAGCTGGACGGCATCTTCGGCATCGCCGCGATGGGTGCCCGCAAGCAGCTCGACGAACTGGCGGTGACTCGCGCCTACACCCGCCTCGGCGAAGTGCTTGGGCTCGACTGGTCGCAGCAGCAGGTGACGCGCTTCATCCCCGCCGACAATTGGGAGCGGCTGCTGGCCGCCGGCCTGTCCCGCGATTTCGAGCAGCTGCGCATCGACTTCCTCAATCGCAACCGGGGCGAAGCGCCGGACGAGAGCGTCGAGCGCTGGGTCGAACGCAATCCCCGGCGGATCGCCCAGTTCCGCGCCCTGGTCGACCGGGCGAAGATGTCCGGCCAGGTGACCGCGCCCATGCTGTCGCAGATTGCGAGCCAGGCCCGGATCCTGCTGTCGCGTTGATCCGCGTCGCAATCCTGGTCCCGGCGCCGGATTATCCCGAGCAATGGGATTGGGCGTTCGATGTCGAAGCCGACGTGCTGCGGCGCGCCGGGGTTGAGGTCGAGGCCCGGCCGTGGACCCATCCGGGCGATCTCGGAGCGTTCGACCTGGTCATGCCCCTTGTAACCTGGGGCTACCACTTCGATCCGCCGGGCTGGCATGCGCTGCTCGACCGGCTTGAGCGCGAGAGCGTCCCGACGGCGAACCCGGTGCCTCTCCTGCGCTGGAACAGCGACAAGCGCTATCTGGCGGAGCTTGGCGAAAGCGGCGTCGCGGTCATCCCGACGCGGCTGATGGAAGCGCTGGACGAAGAGGGGCTTGCCGAGGCCCGGGCCGAATTCGGCGACACATTGGTCATCAAGCCGCCGGTGTCGGCGGCCGCCGACGGAACGCACAAGCTTGATGCAGAGGATGCGCTACCGGAGGCGGCGAGGGGCAGGCCGATGATGGTCCAGCCCTTCCTCCCATCGATCGGCCAGGAGGGCGAATATTCGATCATGCTGTTCGGCGGCCGGTTCAGCCATTCGATCGTCAAGCGGCCCAGGGCCGGCGATTATCGAGTTCAGCCCCATCTCGGTGGCACGGAACGGCCGTGCCCGCCGCCCGAAGGCGCGATCGAGCTGGCCCAGGCCGCGCTTGCCGCTGCGCCGGCGCCGGCTCTTTACGCCCGCGTCGACATGGTGCGGGACCGGGAGGGCAGGCTTGCGATCATCGAGCTTGAACTGATCGAGCCCGCGCTGTGGCTGCAGCATGCCCCCGACGGCGGTGCAAGCTTCGCCTCAGCTGTCGTTGCCGCCGCCTCTCGCGAATAGCCACTGACGGATCGCCGACGTGAGATTGGGCGCGCCGCCCGGCGTGTCGAGCCGCTCGGCATCGATCCGTGCGATCAGCGCGTTGACGGGCAAGGCTTCATCGCCGGCCGCCCGCTCAAGCGCCTGCCAGAACATCGGCTCAAGGCTGATCGAGGTCTCATGGCCGGCGATCGTCACCGACCGCTTGGTCGGCGTCCCGAAGGCCATCAATACATGTGCTGGCCACCATTGATCGACAGGGTCGACCCGGTGACGAATCCCGCATTCTCATCGACGAGGAACGCGACGCCCCGAGCGATCTCCTCGGCCTTGCCCAGGCGGTTGACCGGGATTTTGGCGATGATCTTGCCGAGCACTTCCTGGGGAACGGCCGCGACCATGTCCGTGTCGATATAGCCCGGCGCAATCGCGTTGACGGTGACACCGCTGCGCGCGCCCTCCTGGGCCAGCGCCTTGGTGAAGCCGTGGATGCCCGATTTGGCGGCGGCGTAGTTGACCTGGCCGTATTGCCCCGCCTGGCCATTGATCGAGCCGATGTTGACGATCCGGCCATAGCCGCGGCCCTGCATCCCTTCGAACACCGCCTTGGCCATGTTGAAGCAACCGCCGAGATTGGTGTCGATCACGTCCTGCCACTTCTGGTGATCCATCCGCTTCATCGTCGTGTCGCGGGTGATTCCGGCGTTGTTGACCAGCACGTCGACCGCGCCAAGTTCGGACTCGACCTGCTGGACGCCCTGCTGGCAGGCGTCGAAGTCCGACACGTCCCACTTGTAGGCGGGGATCCCGGTTCGGTCGGTGAATTCGCGCGCGCGCTCGTCATTGCCGGCGTAGTTGGCGGCGACCTTCATCCCCATGTCCTTGAGGGCGACGCTGATCGCCTCGCCGATCCCACGCGTTCCGCCGGTTACGATCGCCACTCGCGCCATGACTCTCTCCTGTCTCGTTTCGGATTTCCGGTTAGGACGACGGCCACCATCCGGCAAGTTCGCGGCGGATGAGCCTGTCCAGCATCTCCATCCCTTCGTCGCTATCATTGAGGCAATCGAGCCGGGCGAAGTGTGTACCGCCGGCGCCCAGGAACTGGTCGCGACCGCGAATCCCGAGCTCCTCCAGCGTTTCGAGACAGTCGGCCGAGAAGCCCGGAGCGGCGATCGCCACCTTCCTCACGCCCTTCGCCGGATAGGCCTCAAGCACGGCGTCGGTGGCCGGCCCGAGCCACTGCGCGCGCCCAAACCGTGACTGGAACGCGATATCGACCGGGATCTTCACCCATTCCGCAAGCAGCTGGGCGGTGGCGTGGCACTGATCATAATAGGGATCGCCCAGCTTTCGAGTGCGATCCGGCATGCCGTGGAAGCTGAGAAGCAGCCGGTCGGGCACGAAATCCAGCGCCGCGAGCTGCCGTTTCAGATTGGCATGAAGCGCGTCGATATAGAGCTTGTCGTCGAAATAGGGCGGCAAGGTGCGGATCGCCGGCTGCACGCGCATCTTTTCAAGCTCGCCGAACAGCGCGTCCTGGGCGGTGGCCGTCGTTGCCGCGCAATATTGCGGATAAAGCGGAGCGAACAGGATCCGGCTGACATTCCCCTGTTCGAGCAACCGCGAAACGACATCGCCGATCGATGGATTGCCGTATCGCATGGCCAGCCCGACGATAATATCCTCGCCGAGCCGTTCGCTGAGGCCCGCCGCCTGCCGCCTGGAGATCGCCAGGAGCGGCGAACCTTCCTTGGTCCAGACCTGCCGATAGGCCTCGGCGGATTTCTTCGGACGAGTGCGCAGGATCACTCCGCGCAGGATCGGCTGCCAGGCGATCTGCGGGATTTCGACGACCCTGCGGTCGGACAGGAATTGACGGAGGTAGCGCCGGACCGCCTTGGGCTCCGGGGAATCGGGCGTGCCGAGGTTGGCCAGGATGACCGCAGTATCGCTCATGCGCCCGCCATCGGATCGAACGGCAAATTGCGCAAGCGGCGGCCGGTTCCGGCGGCGATGGCATTGGCGACCGCAGGCGCGAGCACCGCCATTCCAAGGCCGCTCACTCCGCCGGGATCCTCCTGACTGCGAATGATCTCCACCTCGATCTTCGGTACTTCGCGAAGCCGCTCGTAGCTGGGGCCCCGCATCGCGGCCGCGCGCGGCATCGCGGCCACATATTCGGGAGCCGGGATGGTAGCCGCCGACAAGGCCGCCAGCAGCCCGCCTTCAATCTGCTGGCGCACCAGGCCGGGATTGACCACTCGCCCGGCATCCACTGCGGCGACCAGCCGCGATACCTTGATGCGCTGGTCCGCGCCGATCGATGCCTCGGCAATCAGGCCGATGTGCGACCCGAACAGGGACGCGCAGGCCAGTCCCATGTTGCTGCCCGAGCCGCCGCCGTCCCATCCGCCGATGGCGGCCGCCGTGGTGATCGCGCGGGCCAGCCGCGGCGCGCCGCCCAGCATCCCTATCCGGAAAGCGAGGGGTTCCAGGCCCATCGCCTTTGCCATTTCGTCGATGAAGCTTTCGGTGAAGAAGGTCGCCGGCGCCTCGTCGCCGCCGCGCATATAGCCGGTCCGGATGGGAAGAT
>CBFGLY010000122.1:0-4729 GCA_965649725.1 uncultured Sphingomonas sp. | reverse complement strand
AAGGTCAACCCGACCCAGTGCGAGATGCTGACCATGGTGGCCGCGCAGGTGATGGGCAATCATGTCGCGGTGACGGTCGGCGGGCTTCAGGGGCATTTGGAACTGAACGTGTTCAAGCCGCTGATCGGCGCCAACGTCATTCGGTCGATCAACCTTCTTTCGACGGGAATGGAAAGCTTCACCGAACGCACGCTCGACGGGCTGGAGCCGGACGAGAAGCGGATTGCCGAGCTGATGGGCAAGTCGCTCATGCTGGTGACCGCGCTCGCGCCGGAGATCGGCTATGACAATGCCGCGACCATCGCCAAGCATGCGCACAAGAAGGGCATGACCTTGAAAGAGGCCGGGCTCGACCTCGGCCTGGTGGACGAGCAGACGTTCGACCGAGTTGTGAAGCCGGAGAATATGCTCGGACGGTAGGAGTGCGGATAGGATGCGCTTGAAAGCCTGGTCACAACTTGCGCTTGCCGGCCTTGCCGGAGTCCTCCTGGCCAGCTGTGCCCGCGAGGCACCGCCGCCCCCGCCGCGCCCGAGTCCGCCGGTGCTTGTCCCGCCGCCGGCACGGCCGACGGGGACTGCCCAATATATGAGCGAGAATGCATCGAACTCCTTGCTGGTCGTCCGCGCATCGGAGCTCGCGATGGAACGTCCGGCGAGCGCATCGACGCGAGAGCTGGCCAGCCGGCTGAAGCGCGATCATACTGGCATCGCCGCTCAGCTGAACATGGCGGGCCGCCGTCTCAACCTCCTGCCGTCGGCATCGATGATGATGCTTCACCAGGTCATGCTCGATGGCTTGTCGAGGGCCTCGGATTTCGACTCCGCTTACCGGCGAACCATGCGGACCGCGGTGGAAAATTGCATCGCCACGCATGGCTCATATGCCGAGGCTGGCGGGAGCCCGACCCTTCGGCCGGTCGCCCGCTTCGCGGCATCGACCTGCCGCGAGGAATTGCCGCTGGTTCGGAGCCGCTAGAGCTTCCAGCTCAGCCTGGCGCCGATATTGTCGATTCCGGGGTTCTGGCGGCCGAACAGCTGGGCGTGGCTCATATGGACCCAGCTCGCCTCGATCGTCGCGCGGTCGCTAAGGCGCGCGCCGATTCCGACTTCCGGCTCGAACAGGACCCGGCTTCCGAAAGCGATCTTGTCGGTCCGCTGAAAATCTCCATCCGACCCGCTGTGAATGGCGATTCCCAGGCCCGGTCGAACAAAGATTCGATCTCCAAATTTCGCTGACAGCCCGACCGCGGCATAATGGGTTTCGCCGGCCGTGTTGGCGGCTGCGAAGGCATAGGGCTGGAGCGGCGTCCGGCCGATTGCATCCCAGCGATAACCGAGCTGGACGTCCACGCCCTTTTCGATCCCGCTGGCGGTCAGGAAAGTATCGACATCGTGCGCGTAGAGGCCGCCGAAGACCTCCCCGGCATGGGCCGGTGTCGCTGCGGCAAAGGCGCAAATCACGGAAAAGACGAGTTTTTTCATGAGCCGCACCCTAGCGGCCAAATCGTCCGGCGCAAGCGTCAGCCGGCCTGCCATGCGCGGATCGCATCGCTCGGGGCGAGCAGCATCCAGATGTTGAGCGTCAGATTGTCGCGGATGACGATCAGCGGAACCACCTCGAGCAGCAGGACGAGCGCAACGCTCGCCCAGACGGGCAATCGTCGCGCCGCCAGGAAGCCCAGCGCCATCATGGCAATGTCGCTTGCCGAATTGAGGATGGAATCGCCCGAATAGCCGAGCGCGATCGTCGCCTCGCGATAACGGTCGATGACCATCGGCGTGTTCTCGACGATCTCCCAGGCGGCTTCGATCAGTGTCGCGGCAAGGAAGCGACGCTCGACCGTGGCCCGGGGAAATATCCAGCCCAGCAGGAGATAGAAGAGGAAGCCGTGGACGATATGGCTGAGGCTGTACCAGTCGGCCAGCATCTGGCTTTGCGTCGGTCCTTCGCGGCCCCAGAGGGAAATCGTCCCGCAGGTGCAGACGGGCGGGCGGCCCATGGCCAACAGGATCGCAACCGAGGCTGCAAGCACGATGACAAGGGTCAGGAGCGGCGCTGGCCGCCGGAAGGCAGCCGGCATGGGCATGGACTATTCGCCGGGCCGGTGCTTGCCAAGCGCCTTTCGCTGGCGCACCACTCCGGCCCATGCTGCGTACCTTCGGACCGGGCTGCTCGCCCAAGCCCATCGATGCCCGGCAAGCGGGGCCGCCGGAACTGGCGAACGCGGTGTGGATCGACCTGCTCGAGCCGACGAGGGAAGAGGAGGCGCTGGCCGAAAAGATTATCGGCACCAACATTCCCACCCGGGCGGAGATGCTGGAGATCGAGCCGTCGAGCCGTCTCTACGAGAAGGACGGGGTGACCTTCATGACCATGTCGGTCATCTACGGGGTCAAGGATTGCGAGCCCGCGACCGATCCGGTCAGCTTCATCCTGACCGACACGCACCTTGTCACCGTCCGTTACATCGATCCGACGCCGTTCCTGGTCTTTGCCGACCACGCCTATGCCGACCAGGCACTTACCCAGGACGCGCTGACGGTATTGATGCGGCTGATCGATGCGATCGTCGATCGGCTTGCGGACGAGTTGGAGGAGGCGGGCCGCGAGCTGGAAACCATCTCGATGCGGATCTTCGATCGCGCGCCAAGGGACCGCCGCGGCAACCCGGAACGGCGCTACGAGGCACTGATGATCCGGATCGGCAAGGTCCAGCGCCTGCTCGCCCGCTTGCGCGAAAGCTCGGTCAGCACCAGTCGAATGCTGGGCTTTCTCGCCTCGCTCGACCTGATGGCCAGCCGGGACAGCGAACGCCGCCATGTCCGAAGCCTGGTCAACGATGCCCGCGCGCTCGACGACCACAGCGATTTCCTCGCCGAAAACCTCAACTTCCTGCTCGACGCGTCGCTCGGCATGATCGCGCTGGAGCAGAATTTCGTGATGAAGGTCTTTTCCATCGTCGCGGTGGTGCTCATGCCGCCGACGCTGATCGCCGGCATCTATGGCATGAATTTCAAGCATATGCCGGAGCTGCCCCATGTCTGGGGTTATCCGTGGGCGCTGGGCCTGATGCTGCTGAGCGCGATCCTGCCCTTCTGGTTCGCCCGCCGGCGAGGCTGGCTCTAGCGTTTCCGGACCCTTTGTCTTGACAACCCGTTCTTGCTAGGGGCGCGCCAACCGCCGCCCGAGGCTCCCCCGGCGCGGCTTCAGGCATCGCAGTAAGGATGAGCGAATGATTCCGACCGGCCAGGACAGTTTGAAGACCCGTTCCACGCTGGAGGCCGGCGGCAAGACCTACGCTTATTATTCGCTCGAAAAGGCCGGCGCCGCGCTCGGCGACGTGAGCCGTCTGCCATTCTCGATGAAGGTGCTGCTGGAGAATCTGCTTCGTTTCGAGGACGGCCAGACCGTGACCCGTGACGACCTGCAGGCCATGGCGGACTGGCTCAAGGAGCGGCGGGTCAATCGCGAGATCCAGTATCGGCCCGCCCGAGTCCTGATGCAGGACTTCACCGGCGTCCCGGCGGTTGTCGATCTCGCGGCCATGCGCGACGCGATGAAGTCGCTCGGCGGGGACGCGCAGAAGATCAATCCGCAGGTTCCGGTCCACCTGGTCATCGACCATAGCGTCATGGTCGACGAGTTCGGAAACCCGCGCGCATTCGAGAAGAATGTCGATCTGGAGTATCAGCGCAACGGCGAGCGCTACGAATTCCTCAAATGGGGATCGAAGGCGTTCGACAATTTCAAGGTTGTCCCGCCCGGGACCGGCATCTGCCACCAGGTCAACCTCGAACATATCGCCCAGGCGGTGTGGACGTCCGAGGACCAGGACGGCAGCGAGGTCGCCTATCCCGATACGCTGGTCGGCACCGACAGCCACACGACGATGGTCAACGGGCTGGGCGTCCTCGGTTGGGGCGTTGGCGGGATCGAGGCCGAAGCCGCAATGCTTGGCCAGCCGGTATCGATGCTGATCCCGGAAGTGGTCGGGTTCCGGCTGTCGGGTGAGCTCAAGGAAGGCATCACCGCGACCGATCTGGTTCTCACGGTCACGCAGATGCTTCGCGCCAAGGGCGTCGTCGGGCGTTTCGTCGAATTCTTCGGACCGGGCCTCGACGCGCTGAGTCTCGCCGACCGAGCGACCATCGCCAACATGGCGCCTGAATATGGCGCGACCTGCGGCTTCTTCCCGATCGACGAGCGGACCATCGACTATCTCAAGCTCACCGGTCGCGATTCCGACCGGATCGAGCTGGTTCGGGCCTATGCCAAGGCGCAGGGCCTGTGGCGCGATTCCGGGACCGCCGACCCGCTGTTCACCGATACGCTCGAGCTCGACATGAGCACGGTCGAACCTTCGCTGGCAGGACCCAAGCGTCCGCAGGACCGGGTGCGGCTGAGCGATGTGGACGAGCTGTTCAACGCCGAGCTGGAAGGGACCTACAAGAAGAGCGGGGACGGCCGGTTCAAGGTCGAGGGTGAGGATTTCGATGTCGGCAACGGCGACGTGATGATCGCCGCCATCACCAGCTGCACCAACACGTCGAACCCGTCGGTGCTGATCGCGGCCGGCTTGGTCGCCCGGAAGGCGCGGGCACTCGGCCTCAACCGCAAGCCCTGGGTCAAGACCAGCCTTGCGCCGGGAAGCCAGGTGGTCACCGACTATCTCAACGCCAGCGGCCTTTCCGAAGACTTGAACGCGATCGGCTTCAACCTGGTCGGCTA
>CBFGLY010000121.1:0-4739 GCA_965649725.1 uncultured Sphingomonas sp. | reverse complement strand
ACCAGCACCACGTCGCCCGGCGTGAAGCGGCCCTGGCTCCATCCCCAGACGGTAAAGCCCATCGCCCCGGCCATCATCAAATTGGTGATGAAGCTCTGCCCGATGTTGAGCCAGGCGAGCGAAGTCTCGTTGCGCACGGCCGCACGGGTGAAGCCCGCGATCGCCTCGTCATAGCGCCGCGCCTCGCGCTCCTCGGCGCCGAAATATTTGACGGTCTCGTAATTCAGCAGGCTGTCGACTGCGCGGCCGATCGCCTTGTTGTCGACCTCGTTCATCTCGCGCTGAAGGTGGGTCCGCCAGTCGGTGATCTTGCGGGTGAAGACGATATAGACCGCCACCATCGCCAGCGTCGCGGCGACGAGGCCCGGCCCGAATTTCAAATAGAAGATGATGCAGATGGCGGTGAGCTCGATCACCGTCGGCGCGATGTTGAACAGGAGGAAATAGAGCATCATGTCGATGCTCTTGGTCCCGCGCTCGACGATCTTGGTCAGGCTTCCGGTGCGCCGCTCGAGGTGGAATCGAAGGCTGAGCGAATGGACGTGCCGGAATACCCGCGCCGACAGCCGCCGTGCCGCCGACTGCCCAACTTTCTCGAAAATCGCGTTCCTCAGATTGTCGGCGAGAACGCCCCCGAACCGCGCGCCGGCATAGGCGACGACCAGCATGGCGACCGCGGTCCAGGCCGCCGCTTCGCCGCTCATCGCATCGACCACCGCCTTGTAGGCGAAGGGCATGGCCAGGACGATCGCCTTGCCCGCCAGCACCAGCAGCACCGCCACGACCACCCGCATCCGAAGCTCGGCATCGTTCCTCGGCCAAAGCATCGGAAGGAAGCGCCAAAGGACCGCGAAGCTGCCTTTCTGCTTGTCGGTCGGGGAGAGGGCGCTGCTCATTCCCGGGCACAGGTAGGCACCCGCCGCCCTATCCGCAACGGATGCGACGAACCGATTGGAACCGTTGGAATTTCCCGTCGGTTATGAGCTTCAGGTCTAGTGGAGAGTTAAGATGGGTCCGGGGTTCTACGTCATCGCCATCCTTGGTTGCAGCGACGGTTCGGCGGGATGCGCGCCGGTCGCGACGCTTCCGGCCCGCTACGAAAGCCGTGAGGCCTGCTCGGCGGCGACTGCTCCGGCGCTGGCCGCCAACAGCGATTTCGATTTCCCCACGCTTCTGGCGGAATGCCGGCCGGCCAAGGCTCCGGCGGCCGAGCGCAAGCCGGTCATCCGGGTTCCGGCGCACGCCCGCAGGGCCTGATCTCATGGCCGGCGACACCAAGGAGCCGATGATCCACGAAGACGCGCTCCCCGGAAAGGAGAGCGAACTGGAACCCAAGCCGGACTGGGAGCCGCGCTATCCCGGGTCGGGCCGGCTGAACGACAAGGTCGCCATCGTCACCGGCGCCGACAGCGGCATCGGCAGGGCGGTCGCGGCGCTATATGCCCGTGAAGGCGCGGACATCGCCATCTTCTACCTGTGCGAGCATGAAGATGCCGAGAAGACCAAGGCGATCGTCGAGAAGGAAGGACGCCGCGCGATCCTGGTACCGGGCGATCTTGGCGACCCGGACTTCGCGCCCAAGGCCGTGCAGAAGGTCATCGACACGTTCGGCCGGATCGACATCGTCGTGAACAATGCCGGCGAGCAGCATCCCGACGAGGACATCCGGGACATCACCGACGATCAGCTTCGCCGCACTTTCCAGACCAACATCTTCTCGATGTTCTACCTGGTGCAGGCCGCCCGGCCGCATCTCGGGAAGGGCTCCGCGATCGTCAATTGCACCTCGGTGACGATGTACAAGGGATCGAAGGAGCTGCTCGACTATTCCTCGACCAAGGGCGCGATCACCGCCTTCACCCGATCGCTTTCGGCGAACCTGGTGGAGGATGGGATCCGGGTGAACGCGGTCGCGCCCGGGCCGATCTGGACTCCGCTGAACCCGTTCGGCGGAAAGCCGCCCGAGGACATTCCCGACTTCGGCAAGGACACGCCGATGGGCCGCCCCGGCCAGCCCAATGAAGTCGCGCCGGCCTTCCTGTTCCTGGCCTGCGAGGACGCAAGCTATATGACGGGCCAGGTGCTGCACCCCAACGGCGGCGAAATCGTCAACGGCTGAACGATGGCCGTTTTGTCGCGGCTGTCCGGTTTCGGACATAGCCGGCCGCCCGCCGAGCACATCGGGCGTGGTTATTTTCCCAAGTTGCGGTGAATTTCACCAGCTGCGCTGGCAAGCCCCGCGGCACAACCTTTGAAAACACTAGATTTTTTCAATTGGCACGCTCCCTGCAATAGAAGTTGCGAACCCAATGACGGGTTCAAAAAGGGAGATTTAAAATGACTTTCTCGTTCGTCGACACCCGCCAGCTGGTCGTCAGCCTCGGTGCAGCGCTGATCACTTCGCTGATGTTCGTTTCGGCCGCCACTTCGCTGCCGATCGCCTGAAACCCGGCCATCGAAAGGAATTAGCAGCATGAACGGCCGCTTTGTTCTCAACCCGACCAGGGCCAAGGTGATGGGCGTTTGCGCCGGGCTCGCCGATTGGCTGGGGATCGATGTCCTCATCGTCCGCCTCGGCATCATCGTCGCGACGCTGATCACCGGTCCTGTCGCGGTCCTGCTTTACATCCTCACGGGCTGGCTGGCGTCGGAAGACCGCTAGGGTCGCCGCGCCAGCTTTTCCGGAAACACCTGTTTTTCACGCCGAAGCTGTGGCACATCATTTGCGACCATCATTGGAGCAGGCGATGGAACGGCAAGGCGACGAAGTTCATCTGAACGAGACCGAGGCCACCGGGGGAGTGAAGGCGCAGGGCGTGCGCTATGTCCTCGGAATATCGCTTCTCCTGATTGTGATCGCGATGTCCGCGATCTGGATCCTGGGCTCGGTCCTGGGCTGACAAGTCCCCATCCACCCCGCAGACTCAATTTTTTAGGACGGCTCGCGCGCCGGCTCCTGCTCGCCTGGTACGACTGGAGCGGCTGGAAACCCGCGGGCGAACTTCCGCCCGATCGCAAGTTCGTGATCATGGGCGCATCCCACACTTCCAACTGGGACTTCCTCGTCTTCCTGGGAACGGTGCACGCGCTCGGCCGGGAGGTGAGGTTCATCGGCAAGCACAGCCTGTTCAAATGGCCGATGGGCGGCTTCATGCGCGCTCTTGGCGGAGTCCCGGTCGACCGAAGCTCGCCGCAGGACCTGGTGAGCCAGATCGTGGACCAGTTCGACGCGCATGACGAGTTTGCGCTGGTCGTGGCGCCCGAAGGAACGCGGTCCGCAACCACCCAGTGGAAAACCGGATTCTACCAAATCGCGTCGAAGGCGGGGGTACCGATCGTCTGCGCCGGCCCGGACTATCCGACCAGGCGCGGCGTGATCGGCCCGGTCATCCGGCCGACCGGCGACATGGCCGCCGACCTGAAGCCTGCCTGGGCCTTCTTCAAAACGCTCACTCCGAAGCATCCCGAGCGCGCGGCCTTTCCCGACTGGAGCTAGCCAGCCGCGCGAAGCGGCATTAGCATCGCTCGTCCCGCGGCAGGAGTCGAACCGATGCGCGCCTTTCCCGTCCTTTTCGCCCTGATCTTGTCCCTCGCGTCGGAGCCGCTTGCCGCCGCGCTGCCGGTCGGTGCCAAGGCGCCAGACATCAAGACGATGGGCGCGCTTGGCGGCAAGGCGTTCCGGCTTCACCTGGCCGAACAGCTTCGTCACGGGCCGGTCGTCCTTTACTTCTTCCCCAAGGCGTTCACCGAAGGCTGCACGCTGGAAACCAAGGCCTTTGCCGATGCCATGCCGAAGTTCCGCGCCGCCGGCGCGCGCGTCATCGGGATGAGCAGGGACGACCTGCCGACACTGAAGCGCTTCTCGACCGAGGCGTGCCGAAGCAAGTTCCCGGTGGCGACGGCCTCGCCCGAGACGGTCAAGGCCTATGACGTGGTTCTCAAGATCAAGCCCGAGCTTACCGACCGCACGAGTTACGTCATTGCCCGCGACGGGCGGATCGCGATGGTTCATTCGGAGCTCGACTGGAAAGAGCATGTCTCGAAGACGCTGGCTGCAGTCCGGGCGTTGAAGAAATAGCGGATTTGTAAGCCTTTCCCGGCATTAGGTTGCAAATCAGACACATTTAACAGGTTAATTCGGGAACTATTCGTTAACCCCTTCCGTTAACGGCCGAATCCGGTCAGCCTCACTGATTGGACGAAAGACCGTCAGGAGGGGTCGCGATGAAGCGATTGATCGAAGGCGCAATCGCCGGCGCTTGTATCATGGCTGCGGCGCCAGCGGCTGCGGCCGCCGGGGACGCCGCGGCGAGCCCTTCGATTCCGCAGGCGACGCATCCTCTCATCCTCGATCGCACCGCCGTTGCGAAGCGCGTTTCCCATCCGATGATCCTGTCCAGGCCGGCCAGCCCGGACGTCTTCGGCACGGTCGCGCTGAAGGCGGGGGTGACCTTCTACGACGCGAGATTCCGGCGGGTGGCATCGGCCGATGCGAGGGACCCGCTGGTGGTGAGGCTGGCGGCGGGGGCCGCCGGCCTCGATCCACTGGCCAAGCTGAAGCTGATCCAGGACGAGGTGAACAAGCGGGTCCACTGGGCTCACGATCTCGACAATATGGGCGTTGCCGATTTCTGGGCGAATGCGGGGGAGACATTGCGGCGCGGCACCGGCGACAGCGAGGACATCGCCATCGTCAAGATGCAGGCCCTGAAAGCGGCCGGCTTCGATCCCAAGGACCT
>CBFGLY010000120.1:0-4745 GCA_965649725.1 uncultured Sphingomonas sp. | reverse complement strand
TGCTGAGCAGGTCGCTCGACTTGGTGGCGATGAAGTTGGCCTCGCTCTCGCGCGCGGCCGCCTTGGCCAGCAGCGTCTTGCCGGTGCCCGGCGGTCCATAGAGCAGGAAGCCCTTTGCCGGACGGATGCCGAGCCGGCGGAAGGCGTCCGGATGCTTCAGCGGGAGCTCGACGCCCTCGCGCAGCTTGTCGCGGGCCTGGTCGAGGCCGCCGATGTCGTCCCAGCCGATGTTGGGGACCTGCACCATCACCTCGCGCATGGCCGACGGCTGGACGCGCTTCAGCGCATTGTCGAAGTCGCTTGGGATGACCGACAGCGAATCGAGAATATCGGTCGGGATGGTGTCCTCGTTGAGGTTGAGCTTCGGCATGATCCGCCGGACCGCCTCGAGCGCGGCCTCGCGGGTCAGCGCTGCAAGATCGGCGCCGACGAAACCATAGGTCCGCCGGGCCAGCCCATCCAGGTCGACGCCGTCCGCAAGCGGCATTCCGCGCGTGTGGATGCCGAGGATTTCCCGACGCCCACGCTCGTCGGGGACGCCGATGATGATCTCCCGGTCGAACCGGCCGGGCCGGCGAAGCGCCTCGTCGATCGCTTCCGGCCGGTTGGTCGCGGCGATGACCACCAGATTCTGCCGCGGCTCGAGCCCGTCCATCAGCGTCAGCAGCTGGGCCACCAGCCGCTTTTCCGCTTCGCCGGCGACCTGGCCGCGCTTGGGCGCGATCGAATCGATCTCGTCGATGAAGATGATCGAGGGCGCCGCCTTCGAGGCCTCCTCGAAAATCTCGCGAAGGCGCTTTTCGGACTCGCCATAGGCGGACCCCATGATTTCCGGCCCGGCAATATGGAAAAATTGCGCGTCGCTTTCATTGGCAACGGCGCGGGCCAGCCGGGTCTTGCCCGTGCCCGGCGGTCCATGCAGCAGGACGCCCTTGGGCGGGTCGACGCCAAGCCGCTGGAACAGTTCCGGGTGGCGCAGCGGCAGCTCGACCATTTCGCGCAGCGCGTCGATCGTGTCGGTCATCCCGCCAAGGTCGTCGTAGGTGACGTCGGCGCGGCGCTCCCCGTCCTTGCGTTCGGTGAATTCCGGGAGCAGCTCGACCTGCGTATTCTCGTCGATGTGGACAATCCCGCGGGGGGTCGTCGCAACCACCGACAGCCTGACCTCCTGAAGCGCGAAGGCCGGAGCGTTCAGAAGCTGGCGGATGTGGTCCGGCATGTCGGAGTTGACGCGCTGATGTCCGGTCGTCGCGACCGTGTCGCCTTCGCAGAAGGGACGGCCCTCGAAGCTGCGCTGGAGCGCCTTGGCCGATCCCTGGAGCCGGACATTGTTCTGCGTCGGCGCGAATACGACGCGAGTCGCGGGCTTCGAGGTCGCTTTCTGCACTTCCACGAAATCGCCGGAACCGACCCCGGCGTTCGCCCGCTGGAGGCCGTCGAGCCGAATGATGTCGAGGCCCTGATCCTCTCCGAACGGGCGCAAGGCTCGCGCGGCCGTGGATCGCTTGCCGACGATCTCGATCACGTCGCCTTCGTTGAGGTCGAGCTCCTGCATCAGCTTGACCGGCAGACGGGCAATGCCCCTTCCGCTGTCAGCCGGAGGCAGGTTTGCGACCTGCACGCGCCGGGTCATGGTGTCGACTGTGGCCATCCGCTCGAACTTCCTCTTTTCGTGAAAACAGGCCCCGCATAGGAACGGCGGCGGGGCATCGAGGTTCAATCTGGGAGCGAAACGGCTGGAAAAAAAGGCCGGACGTTTCCGCCCGGCCTGAAGTTCTCAGGAGAGGATGCCTCGAAAGGCCCGACTCGTGTCGCACTGCACAAGAAATTTCGCAAGTGCGAATTCGCAGCTGCTAACACTCCAATCTCCTTGCGTTGGCGGGCGCTAGGCTTAATCGCTAGCAATATGCTAGGTGAAGCGGGCGTATAGGGGCGATTGTCACGATGGAACGTCGGCTATCCGCGATCATGGCTGCCGATGTTGTCGGCTACAGCCGGCTGATGGGCGCCAATGAAGTCGCGACGCTGGAACGGCTTCAGTCCGACCAAGGCGAACTGATCGGCCCGAGCATCGCCGCGCATGGCGGCCGCATCGTCAAGCTGACCGGCGACGGACTTCTCGCAGAATTTCCAAGTGTCGTCGGCGCGGTCGAAAGCGCGGTCGAAATCCAGCGGGCCATGCCGGAGCGGAACCGCGACCTGCCGGACGACCGGCGGATTCAACTGCGGGTTGGGGTCAATCTTGGCGACGTGCTGGTCAAGGACGACGACATTTTCGGGGACGGCGTCAACGTTGCTTCGCGCATCGAGGGGCGCTGTCCCCCGGGCGGGATCGCGGTCTCCGCCGCTGTCCGGGACCATGTCGGCAACCGGCTCGATCTCGCGTTCGACGACATGGGCGAACAGGATCTCAAGAACATCGAACGCCCGGTCCGGCTGTTCAACGTCCTGCTCAACGGCGGCGGCAAGGCAACCGGCAAGACCGCGGACAGGGCGGCGCCGGCCGAGGAAAAGCCGTCAATCGCCGTCCTTCCCTTCACCAACATGAGCGACGATCGGGAGCAGGAATATTTTTCCGACGGAATCACCGAAGACATCATCACCGACCTGTCGAAGATCGGCGGCCTGTTCGTCGTCGGCCGCCATTCCAGCTTCGCCTACAAGGGCCGCTCCGAAAATCTGGGCTCGATCGCGCGGGAGCTGGGGGTGCGCTTTCTTCTCGAAGGAAGCGTAAGGAAGGCCGGAAACCGGATTCGGGTGACCGGGCAGCTGATCGACGGGCAGACCGGCGGCCATCTCTGGGCGGAGCGTTACGACCGGGACCTGACCGACATATTCGCCATCCAGGACGAGATCACGCGGACGATCGTCGAGCAGCTGAAAGTTCGGCTGGTGCCGGCCGAGCGCATTTCCATCGCCCAGGCGCCCACCGCCAGCGTCGAGGCCTACACCTGCTATCTCCAGGGCCGGCAATTCTTCCACAATGCGACCAGGTTCTTCCTGGCGCTCGCTCGGCAGATGTTCGTCAAGGCGACCGAGATCGACCCGGAATTCGCACGGGCCTATGCCGGAATCGCCAATTGCGACTCCCGCCTGATCGGCTGGTACGACGAACAGGTCCCGGAGGCGGAGCTTCTCGCCAATGCGACCAAGGCCCTGGAACTGGATCCCGATCTTGGGGAGGCCCATGCCGCCCGTGGCGACGCCCTAAGCTTCCTGGGTCACATTGAGGAAGCGGTCGAATCGTTCGACAAGGCCTTGTCCCTCGATCCCAACAGCTTCGACATCAATTACCTCTACGCCCGCTTTTGCACTCGCGAGGGCATGCTGGAGAAGGCCGCGGAGCTTTATACTCGCGCGCTTGAGATCCAGCCCGAGGATGCCCAGTCGCCGCTGATGCTGCAGGTCATCCTTCGCTCCCTGGGCAGGTTCGACGAAGCGCGGCGATATGGGGAATTGGGCGTCAAGCGCGCCGAAGAGTCGCTCCGCCAGCATCCCGAATGGTCGCGCCCCGCGCAATTGGCGGCCGCGTCGCTGGCGGGGATGGGCAAAAGGGAAGAAGCGATCGCCTGGATCGACCGGGTGCTTTCGATCGATCCCGACGATAGCCTGTCGCTCTACAATCTCGCTTGCACCTGGGCACAGCTGGGAGACATCGAGCGGGCATTCGAGCTGCTCGAACGGTGGTTCCCGAACGCAGGCGTCGAAAAGCGCATGTGGCTATCCAACGACGCGGATTTCGACCCGCTGCGGGACGACCCCCGATTTGAGCGGCTGCTCGAACAGGCCGCGCGGCCTCACGGCAACTGAGGCCAGGACCTAACGGTTAGCTGACCGTCGCCTTGACGATCTTGCCGGGCTCGCGCGGCGGCTCGCCAACGGGCAGGGCGTCGACATGCTCCATGCCGCTCTCGACATTGCCCCAGACGGTATATTGCCCGTCGAGGAAGCGGGCGTCGTCGAAGCAGATGAAGAACTGGCTGTTGGCGCTGTTCGGATTGGCGGTGCGCGCCATCGAGCAGGTGCCCCGGACGTGCGGTTCGTCGTTGAACTCTGCCTTCAGGTCGGGAAGGTCGCTTCCCCCCGTGCCGGTCCCGGTCGGATCGCCGCCCTGCGCCATGAAGCCCGGAATCACCCGGTGGAACACGACGCCATCGTAGAATCCGTCACGCGCAAGACCCGCGATGCGCTCGACATGGCCCGGCGCCAGGTCGGGACGAAGCCGGATGACGACATCGCCGCCGCTGGAAAGGGTGAAGGTAAGGGTATTGGCGTCGGCCATCGTCACGTCCTTGCACTGGATGGATAATCGGCTGCCATGTAGGCGCCCTGTGCGGGTTGCGCCAGTGGGCGGGCGGGCATAGGGAAAGCGCCAAGCTACACCGCTGGGCAAGGGGACGAGGAATGAGCGAAAGCGACATCATCGCCACCCCTCCGCATGAGCCGGACGTTCCAGCCGGCGAGGACCGGGTCCACGACAAGGAAGACCATATCCGGGCGAGCTTCGTTCGCGAGGTGCTCGACGCGGTGGCCGACGGCGACGACGAGACGGCGCGGGCGCTGGTCAGCGGCTTGCATCCGGCCGACATCGCCGACCTGATCGAGCTCGCCCCGTCGGACGAACGAGCAGACCTGATCGAGGCACTCGCCGGAATAGTCGACGCCGACGTCTATGCCGAGTTGAACGAGCACGTCCGCGAGGATGTGATCGACGAGATGGAGCCGCAGCAGGTCGCCGACCTCGC
>CBFGLY010000119.1:0-4755 GCA_965649725.1 uncultured Sphingomonas sp. | reverse complement strand
TGCATTGCCCGGGCCGCCGAGCAATCCCGCCGTCAAGGCGGTGAGGGAAAGGATCGAAAGGGTCAGGGGGCGAGAAATGATCGTCATCTTGGCGCTCGCGTTAAATCAAGTTTTACCGCTTTGCCTTACACAAGGTCCGATGGACGAGAGTAGCACCACGCAAAATCGCAAGTCGCGTCGTTCGAACGTGCTGATGGCGGCCAGCCTGGAGCTGTCGGGCATGTCGCTTCCGGTCAAGCTGAGGAATCTCAGCGCCGATGGCGCCCTGGTGGAGGGCGACAAGCTGCCGGTCGAGGGTGCATCGATCCTGTTCCGCAAGGGCGATCTCAGCGTCCCGGGCCGCGTCGCCTGGGCCAAGACGCGCCACGCCGGCATCAGCTTCTCGGCCAAGCTCGCGCCCGACCTCGTCCTGCGTCACATTCCGGCGCCGCGCGCGCGGGTGAAGCCCGATTTCCGCCGGCCGGGCCTGAAGTCCGGAGACTTGAGCGAGCAGGAGCGCCAATTCGGCGAGCGCTGGCTGTGGAATTCGCGCTTCGATTGAGGCGCGTCGTCGAGGAAACGGCTCAGGCCGCTCCGCGCTGCATTTCCCGTTGCTGATGAAGCCAGGCGACCAGCTCTCCCAGCGGCAACAGCCGATTGAAGGCGATTCCGACGAACCCACGCTCGCTCCAGCAGGCGATCCCGGGCTGCGGTTCGAGGCCCGGCAAGGACATGACGATATCCGCTCCCGATGGCAGCGTGGTGCCGCATTCGACCTTCGCGCCGCCCTGCGAAATGTCGCAGACCTTGACCCGCAGCACGTTCGCGCCCTCCCGGACCGTCGCCCAGCAATGGGTTTCGATCCGCGGCATTCGCGGCCTCGGCCCGTTCATCGAAGCGGACAATATGTCGATCACGTCGACCGGTGCATCGAAAGCGACCCCGGCATGCTGATCGCGCACCCAGCCGACCTTGCCGTTGATCGGCTGGCCGCTCTTCAGCTCGACCGTGATCGCCGTTCCCTCGGCCACTGAGCAATAGAGGCGGATCATCATGCCGCCTGCCGAGATATTCTTGATGAGGCAGAGCTCGCGGCGGTCGTCGATCAGGATGGAGCCGACGCGATAGAGCGTCATATGCCGCTCGCCGTCGCGCCGATCATCCCCGCGATTCAGCGACGGCGGCGCGTCCGAAAGCGAATAAAGCGTCGTCTCGACCGGCTGGCTCGTCACGCGATTCTTGGCTCCACTGGACAGCCGGGGCGGCATGCCTCCACTCGACAATAGGAATGCAGCCTTACCAACAGGTTGATGGCAGGTCCGATGCGGAAGCATCGTCGCCACTTGCCGCGCCCGTTGACGAGGCGTAACTTTCGGAAAAGAGGGGCCGCCGTTCGGGCCCCGCCCGGAGTGATCTGAAATGCAATTCGCACCTTTGCTCGCGACAGCGCTCATCCTGTCAGCCAATCCGTCGCTGTCGCAGCCGATCGACGGCGTCGCGCCGGCCGTCGACGGAACCACGACCACCGACGAAGTCGCGATCGGCAATAAAGGCGATCGCATGACGGTCGACGTTTCGGTCGGGGAGAAGGGGCCTTATCGCTTCCTGGTCGACACCGGATCGGAGCGAACCGTCATCTCTCGCCAGCTGGCCGAGCGGCTGAGCCTTGTCGGAGGCCGCAAGACGGTGCTCCACAGCGTGCTGGGGGCGAACAGCGTCGCGACGGTCGTCATCCCCCGGCTCCAGGTCAGCAACAGCGTCATCTCGGTCGTCGACGCGCCGGCGCTCGACGCGACCAACATCGGGGCCGATGGCCTGCTGGGCCTGGACGGACTGCGCTCGAAGCGCGTGCTGTTCGATTTCAAGAACCAGACCATGTCGATCACGCCGGCCCGCCAGCGGGCCGAACGGTTGGACGGGGAGACGATCGTGGTCCGCGCCAAGTCGCGACAGGGACGGCTGGTCTTCACCCAGGCGCGGGTGGACGGTCAGGATGTCGCGGTGATCATCGATACCGGATCGCAGTTCACGGTCGGCAACCTTGCGCTGAGGGCGGCGCTGATGAAGCGCCACCTTTGGACCTTCCCGGAGAAGCTGACGATCGAAACCGTGACCGGCGAGAAGCTGGTTTCAGAGGTGTCGGTCCTGAACCGGCTGGACGTCGACGCGGTCCACCTGGACAAGCTGCCCGTGGCGTTCGCCGACGCGCACATCTTCAAGAAGCTCAACCTTCACAAAAAGCCCGCGCTCCTTCTCGGCATGAACGCGATGCGCGCGTTCGACAAAATCTCGATCGACTTTGCCGCCAGGAAGGTGCGCTTCGTCCTGCCGGCCACCAGCATGCGCGAAGACGTGCGGATGGCCTCGGCAGGATCGCTTTAGGGCGTCATTCCTTCCCGCCCGACGTCGCGGCGGCGAGCCCGGGGACCAGGGCCGCGCCTTCTTCGACCTTGGCGGTCGACTGGCGGACATCGTCGCCCAGCGCTTGCGCCCGGCCGCCGAGGCACTGGCCCAGGAACTGCTCGGTGATGCCGAAGAAGGCGAGGTTGTTGGCGGGCCGCGCAAATCCATGCCCTTCGTCCGGGAAGACGACATAGGTCACCGGGATTTTGTTGGACTTCATGGCATTCACGATCTGCTCGGACTCGGCGACGTTGACGCGGGGGTCATTGGCGCCCTGGCCGATCAGCAGCGGCTTGGTGATCTTGTCGGCGTAGTAGAGCGGCGAACGTTCCTTGAGCAGGGCCCGTCCGTCCTCCGTCGTCGGGTTGCCCATGCGCTTGTAGAACTGCGCCTTGCCCGCTTCCCAATAGGGCGGGATCGTCTTGAGCAGCGTTTCCAGGTTCGACGGTCCGACGATGTCGACTCCGCAGGCGAACTTGTCGGGGGTCATGGTGACGCCGGCAAGGGTCGCATAGCCGCCATAGCTTCCGCCCATGATCGCCACCTTGTCCGCGCTGGTCACGCCCTGGGAGATTGCCCAGTCGGTCGCGTCGATCAGGTCGTCATGCATCGCCCGGCCCCATTGCAGGTCGCCGGCCTTGGTGAAGCTCTTGCCGAAACCGGTCGAGGCGCGGAAGTTGGGTGACAGCACCGCATAGCCGCGGTTGGCGAGCATCTGGTGGATGCCGTCATAGCCATAGGTATCGCGACCCCAAGGCCCGCCATGGACCAGCAGGACGAGCGGGACCGGCGAGCTCGGGCGGCCGTCGCCGTCGGCATCGGTTCCGGGCGGGAGCGTCAGGTAGGAGGGCAGCACCTTGCCGTCCCGGGACTTGATCTCCACCGGATACATGGCGGCAAGCGGCATGCCTTCCAGCGCCGGACGGCCGGTGTAGAGCTTGGTCAGGGCCTTGGTCTTGCGATCGAACAGCCAGACCGAGGACGGCGCGGTCACGGGATCGACCGCGACGGTCCACTTCATATTGTCCAGCGTTTGCGAAGTGACCGCGATGTCGCCCTTCAGCTTCCCTTCCAGGAAGGCGACATCGGCACCGACCGACTTGTCGAGCGGCTTCCATTCGTTGCGCAGATATTCGACGCCATAGGCCAGCAGCTTGCCGCTCCTGGGATCGGCGATGGCGCCGCCGATATCGGCCCGCGGATCGCTGCCGATGACGCTGCGCTTGCCGGTCGCGACATCCTGCGCGATCAGCGCGGCGGTCTCCCGCTCGCGGCTGTCGACCCAGTAGAGCGTCTTGCCGTCGGACGTGTAGCCGATCGGCGCGGTCGACAGGCTGTCGTCGAGCCCGACCGTCTCGAACGGCGCGGCTTCCACCTTATTGTCGATGACGCGGTAATAGTCGCTGCCGCCGTCGTCGCGCGACTTGGAGGCGCCGCGGATCACCAGCTTCTGATCGACCAGGAAGCCGGCATAGCCGCCGGTGTTCATCAGCACCGGGGTGAGCTTCCCGCTGGCAAGATCCAGGCTGTAGATGTCGTGCCACTTGGGGTCGCGGTTGTTGACGCCGACCAGGATCCGGTCGGGAACGTCGGGCGAGACCTGGACGATCTGGACCCGGGTTTTCTTGAACGGAGTGAGCGCGCGAACGGCGGCCGTCGACGTGTCGACTCCGTAGAGCAGGAAATTCTCGTCGCCGCCGGCGTCGTTGATGAACAGCAGCTGCTTGCTGTCCGGCGACCAGAAATATTGGCGGATCGGCCGGACTTTCTCGGCAGTGAGGGGCTTGGCGGCGGCGATGTCGCCGATCGGCGCGACCCACAGGTTCATGACTCCGTCGCGCGGGGCGATGAAGGCGAACTGCTTGCCGTCGGGCGAAATCCTGCCGGCCGACTTGACCGGGTTTCCGAACAGCGAGGCGCGCGGGATCAGCGGGACGCCGGAAAGGTCGGGCGCGGCGGCCGAAGGCGCGGCGGCAACGCTCGAAGCGGTCGCGGCGATGGCGAGAGCGGCGGTTGCCGCGAGCATGGCGGAACGAGACTTGCGCATCATATACCCCCTTGTCGAAGGGCCGGAGCCTGAACCCGGCGCCGGCGATGCGCAAGCCTTACTGTATTATGTTAGCAATACACAAGCGGTTTCGGGCGGGGTCAGCTCCGCTTCGGCTCTGCGCGATCCGGCGTTCCGGCGCCGTCCCTGTTGGGAAGCGAAGGCTCGTCGCCGTCGCGCGGCTTCTGGCCCTTTTGCACCGAGGTCGGCTGAGGATCGGCGCCGGTCGCGGTCGCTTCCTCGTCGATGGAGCCGATCTCCCGCTGAAGATCGCCGCCGGAGCTGCCGCCCTGCGACGGGGTGGGCAGATCGTCTTCCATCACGTC
>CBFGLY010000118.1:0-4756 GCA_965649725.1 uncultured Sphingomonas sp. | reverse complement strand
CGGCCGGACATCATGTACAAGGCGTTCGACATCGCCGGTTACACGCAGGAAGAGGTCGACACGAGCTTCCCGGGCATGATCGGCGCCTTCAAATATGGCGCTCCGCCGCACGGTGGGTCGGCGCCGGGCATCGACCGGATCGTCATGCTGCTGGCCGACGAGCCGAACATCCGCGAGGTCATCGTCTTCCCGATGAACCAGAAGGCGGAAGACCTGATGATGAACGCGCCGGCGCCGGTGATGGACAAGCAATTGAAGGAACTGTCGATCCGCATCGTCGGGGACGGGACGCCCAAGGCCGGATAACGGCTCACGGCATTCGTGCCACGGCGGGACGGAGGGCTTCAGTCAGGCGATTGCGGGGGCGGGGGTTTTTCGGATAGGCCTCGCGGCGTGCCGATCGATTTAACGGAATTTGAACGGGGGGCTCCGTTCGACGGAGACAGCGGTGCAGCGCTCGACACGCTGCAGGACCGCCTGTCACGCCTGCAGGTCGCGCAGATCGTGCATCGCAAGCGCGCCATCATATTGTTCGAAGGCTGGATCGGATCGGGCAAGAAGGCCGCGCTTCGCAAGCTGGTGGGTGCATGGGATCCAGGCCACGTCCGGGTCCGGAGCGTTGGCGGCGCCGACGAAGCCGACGACGACCGGCATTGGCTGGCGCCGTTCTGGAGCCGGCTTCCGGCCGCCGGCGACACGGCAATCTTTTTCCGCAGCTGGTACCGGCGCATTGTCGAGGAGCGGGTCGCCGGCAAGCTCGACGACAAGCGCTGGCTTCGCGCCTGCGACGAGGTCAATGAGTTCGAAGCGCAGCAGCGCGACCACGGCACGCTGGTCGTCAAGCTGTTCTTCCACGTTTCGGCCGAACAGCAGATCGCGACCTTGCGGGAGCGGCAGCAGGACCCGTGGAAGCGGCATCTCCTGTCGAAGGAGGATGCGGCGGACCTCGGGCAACGCGAGCGGACGGTCGAGGTGCTGCACGATCTGTTCAAGCAGACCGACACGCGCTGGGCGCCGTGGAAAGTCATCGATGGTAACGACGAGCTTGGCGGGACCATCGCCGCCCTGACCGCAATCGCCGATCTGCTTGAAAAATCGGTCCCGGCCGAGCCGCCCGCGGAAGGCGAGACGGTGATCCAGTTCCCCAATCAGAAAAGCGCCTGAACCGCTCAGCCCGGATAGCGGATCGAGATAATCTCGTAGCTCTTTTCGCCGGCGGGAAGCCGGACGAGCCGCTCGTCGCCCACCTTGGCACCGACCAGGGCGCGGGCGATCGGGGCGGCCCAGCTGATGCGCCCGGCCGAGGCGTCGGCCTCATCCTCTCCGACCAGGGTCAGCGTGCGGCGCTGGTCATCTTCGTCGGCAAGTTCGACGGTCGCACCGAAGCGGACCGAGTCTCGCTGCATCTGCGAGGCCGGATCGACAACCTTGGCCTGTTTCATCACCTTGGACAGGTAGCCGAGACGCCGGTCGAGTTCGCGAAGGCGCTTGCGGCCGTAGATATAATCGCCGTTTTCGGAGCGGTCGCCGTTCCCTGCCGCCCAGGCAATCGTGTCCACAAGCTTGGGCCGCTCGATCCCGAACAACTCCTCATATTCGGAGCGGATTCGCGCGAAGCCTTCCGGCGTGATGAAGCGCGGTGGACGGTCGGCCATGGAAGCGGCTTCTAGCCGGGTCGCGACGACTTGCCGAGATAGGCCGAGATATGCACCGGCTGCGGTCCGGGGAGGGTGGGATTCAGCCGGTCGTAGACGACCGTATTCTCCAGCACCCGCTGGACGTAGCCGCGAGTCTCGACGAACGGAATCTTCTCGATCCAGGAGACGATGTCGACCTGGCCCCGCGGATCGCCATAGGCCCTGACCCATTTGCGGACGTTGCCAGCGCCGGCGTTGTAGCTGGCCACTGCCAGCGGGTAGCTTCCGTCCCAGGCGCTCAGCAGGCGCTGGAAGTAGGCGCTTCCCAGCATGACGTTGTAATTGGGATCGGAGGTCAGCCGGGCATAATCATAGCCATAGCCCGACTTTCCGGCCTGTTCCCGCGCCGTCCCGGGCATCAGCTGCATCATTCCCCGAGCGCCGGCATGGCTGACCGCGCGCTTGTCGAAGCTGGATTCCTGGCGGGTGATGCCGTGCACCAGCGACCAGACCCGGCCCGAGGGCACGCTGTAGGCGTGGGTCGGATAGGTCGCCTTGTAATAGAAGGCCGAGCCTCCGTTGCGGGCCGACCGGGCGGTCCAGACCGACAGGTCCGGACGGGCGATCTGCGCGGCCAGCTCCATCGCCAGGATGCGTTCGCCATCGGAGTTGAGGTCCTCGGACAAAGCCCGGACGAACAGGCTCTGCTCGTCCCAACGGCCCTGCTGGCCAAGCAGGCGAACCGCCTGCACCAGCCGCTTGCCGTAGAATGCCGTGCGCTGGTTATTGGTCACCAGAAGCGAAGGGGTTCCGGCGGGGGCAGGCACGATCCGGCCGAGCCGTTCGAGTGCCAGCTGTCCGTAGAATAGCTCGGGAGTCGCGGCGGCGCGTTCGAAATGAGCCCTCGCGCCCATATGGTCGCCCGCCTGGACCGCGGCGCGTCCCGCCCAGTACCAGCCCTTGGTCGCAACCTGCAGCGATCGGCCGCCGTTCGCATATTTGTCGAACAGCACGACCGCGTCCCTGGGGCGGTTGAGACGTTCGAGGGCGGCGGTCCCTGCGGTCCAGGTCAGCGTCGTATATTTGTCGCGGACGCCATAGCTCTTCAGGCTGATGTCGACGCCAGGCGCGAAGGCGTCGTCGACCTGGCGGCCGATATCGTATGCCAGCTGATACTGGCGGTCCGACATGGCGCCGACGGCCAGCAATTCCAGCATCTCGTAGAATTTGTCGGGGTCGGTCGGCCGGTGGGTGAAATTATGCTGGCGGGCCATCAGCTGCCTGGCTGCGGTCTCATATCCCGAATCGCGCAGATAACGAGCCCGCGCCATCATCAGGCCGGCGTCGCTGGTGACTTGTCCGGCCACCGCGGCGTAGCGCGTCTCGGCATCGGGCATCCTGGCGATCATCGCGATGCGCGCGTTGAAGGCGCCCCGGCGGGTGGGCGTCGTCCAGGGCATCATGCGGTAGGCGTCGGTCGTCTTCCTGTCGAACAGCAGGGCGTCGACCCGCTTGTCATGATCCGCCGCCGTCAGCTGCGATCCGAAGCGGGCGAACAGCGACTGTTCGTCGTAGGCCGAAAGACTGGACGAGGACCAGGCGCTTCGCGCCGCGGCGAGCGCCTCGGCGGACTTGCCCGTGGTGGCATAGGCTTCGGCGAGCCGCGCCCAGCCGTTGCCGCTCTGGGGCTCGGTGCTTCGGAAGAAGGAGATGACGGTGAGCGCATTCTCGCCGGGGCGCATCTGCTTTTCCGCGGCGCGGCGCAGGCCGCTTTCGCCGGGCCAGCCGGGATTTGCGATCACGAAGCGGGCGTAATCCGCGAACGCGTAGCCGTCGCTTTGGCGAAGACGCCGCCAATCGGCGAGCGCATAGTTGATGTCGTAGGCGGCGGAGATCGCCGGGCGAGGAGCGGCGGGCTGGATGACAGGCTGCACGGCGGCGCCGGCAACGGCGGAAAGCAAAAGCGGAACGAAAATCGCCAAACTCCTCATCTGGACATCCTGCCGTGCCCGTCCTTATCAGGCGGTGAACAACGCGCGTCGATTTCGTCAGACTAACCTTGCTGACGACTCCTCGTGAAGGAAAAAAATCATGTTTTTCGGGTCGATACCGGCGCTGGTGACGCCATTTGCGGCAGGACGAGTCGATCATGCGACGATCCGTGAGTTTGTCGAATGGCAGATCGACGAAGGTTCGAACGCACTGGTGCCCTGCGGCACCACTGGCGAGGCGGCGACGCTAACGACCGAGGAACATCGCGAGGTGATCGCGCTGACGGTCGAAGTCGCGCGGGGCCGGGTTCCGGTGATCGCCGGTTGCGGATCGAACAATACGGCTCATGCGATCGAGCTTACCCGCAACGCGAAAGACGCCGGAGCCGACGCCGCGCTTCACGTGCCGCCTTATTACAACCGGCCCAACCAGGATGGTATCTACGCGCACCTGGCGGCGGTTGCCGACCTCGACATCGCCATCGTCCTTTACAATGTCCCGTCGCGGACGATCACCGATATTTCGGTCGAGACCATGGGACGTCTGTCTCGCCTGCCCAATGTGATCGGGGTGAAGGACGCGACCGGAGTGCTCGGCCGGGTCTCCGCGCAGCGCGCGGCTTGCGGCAAGGAGTTCGTCCAGCTGTCGGGCAACGACGACTGCGCTCTGGGATTCAATGCGATGGGCGGGGTGGGATGCATTTCGGTGACCGCCAACGTGGCGCCGAAGCTGTGCGCGGCTTTTCAGGAAGCGACCCGCGAGGGGCGCTGGGAAGAGGCGCTCGAGCTTCAGGACCGGCTGTTTCCGCTTCACGCGGCGCTTTTCAGCGATGCGTCGCCAGGGCCGGTCAAATATGCGCTGTCGAAGGTTCGTCCGGGATTTTCGGCCGAGCTGCGCTTGCCGATGACGGAGCCGTCCTCGCAGTCGAAGGCTGCGGTAGACGCTGCCTTGTCCCATGCAGGATTGATCTGAGCGATCGTGTCCAAACCTCCCAACGTCCAAGAGTTCGACAAGGCCAAGGTGGTCGCCGAGAACCGGCGGGCGCGATACGATTATTTTGTCGAGGAGCGGTTCGAGGCGGGGATCGAGCTCAAGGGAACCGAGGTGAAGGCGCTTCGCACCGGCGA
>CBFGLY010000117.1:0-4772 GCA_965649725.1 uncultured Sphingomonas sp. | reverse complement strand
GGGCGTGGACCGTCGGATTCTCGATCGGCAGCATATATTCGACCCGCCGGTCGAAGTTGCGCGGCATCCAGTCGGCCGAGCTGATGTAGACCTTGGCCTTGCGATGCGGCAGCCGCTCGCCGTTGGCGAAGACGAAGATGCGGCTGTGCTCGAGGAATCGGCCGACGATCGATTTCACCCGGATGTTCGAGGACATTCCGGGCACTCCGGGCCTCAGGCAGCAGACGCCTCGCACGACCAGCTCGATGGACACCCCCGCCTCGCTCGCCTCGTAAAGCTTGGCGATCACGATCCGGTCGACCAGGCTATTCATCTTTGCCCAGACGGCCGACGGCTTCCCCGCCTTCGCATTCTCGATTTCCGTATCGATCAGCGACAGGATTTTCTCGCGAAGGCCGCGCGGGCTCAGCGTCAGCAGCTCCAGGCCCTTGGGCTGGACATAACCGGTGGTCAGGTTGAACAGCTTGGCCGCATCCCGCGCCGCCCGCCGCGAAGCGGTGAAATAGCTAAGGTCGGTGTAAATGCGCGCGGTGGTCGGATGGTAATTGCCCGTGCCGAAGTGACAGTAGGTGCGCATCACCGAGCCTTCGCGGCGGATCACCATCGATACCTTGGCATGGGTTTTCCACTCGACGAAGCCGTAGATGACCTGCACGCCCGCCCGTTCGAGCCGGCTCGCCCAAAGCAGATTCTGCTCCTCGTCGAACCGGGCCTTGAGTTCGACCACCGCCGTCACGGACTTGCCCGCCTCGGCGGCCGCGACCAGTGCGTCGATGATCGCCGACTGCTTTCCGGCACGATAAAGGGTCTGCTTGATCGCGACGACATCCGGGTCCTCCGCCGCCTGCCGCAGAAAGGCGACCACCACTTCGAAACTCTCGTACGGATGGTGGACGATGAAGTCCTTGGCCCTGATCGCTGCGAAGCAGTCGCCGTCATACTCCACGATCCGCTCCGGAAAGCGGGGCGTGTAGGGCGGGAACTTCAGGTCGGGCCGTTCGACCTCGACCAGCTGGCCAAGGTCGGCAATGCCGATGAAGCCGGCGCTCTCTGCAACCAGCGCGGAGTCGGCGCCGACGCCGGCGCGGACCAGCTCTTCGAGATCGGGCGGCGTGTCGGCAGCGAACTCGATGCGGATGACCCGCCCGCGCCGTCGCCGCTTGATCGCGCTGCGGAAGTAGCGGACGAGGTCCTCGGCATCCTCCTCCACCTCGATATCGCTGTCGCGGAGCAGCC
Organism: uncultured Sphingomonas sp.; assembly: GCA_965649725.1. Classification (GTDB taxonomy): domain Bacteria; phylum Pseudomonadota; class Alphaproteobacteria; order Sphingomonadales; family Sphingomonadaceae; genus Sphingomicrobium. The sequence continues at coordinate 3,536 of CBFGLY010000117.1, read as the reverse complement.
GGAAAGCGCCTGCGCCAGCCTTTTCGAAGCCGGGGAACAGCTGGTCGAAATGCGCCCTGATGACATTTTCCACCGAAATGAAGCGCAAGCCCTTGCCCGGCAGCTTGAGGAAGCGCGGCAGGGTTGGCGGGATCATCAGAAGCTCGACGACGGCTTCGGCCTTCTTTCCCCGGCGAAGGTCGAACACCAGGCTGAACCCGCCATTGGGAATGAAGGGGAACGGGTGAGACGGGTCGATCGCCTGCGGAGTCAGGACCGGCAGGATCTGCTCCCGGAAATGATCGGCAAGCCATTCGCGCTCGGATGGCTTCAGTCCGTCTTCCAGCACCACCTCCAGGCCGGCTTCCCCAAGCGCCTCGCGAAGCACCAGCCACTCGGCCTGCTGCGCGACGACCAGCGCGTCGGCCTCCTCCGCAATGGCGTCGAGTTGCTGGGTCGCGGTCATTCCATCCGCGCTGAGGTCGTCGACGCCCTGAAGCTGGTGCCCCTTCAGGCCGGCCACCCGCACCATGAAAAATTCGTCGAGGTTCGAGCCGGAAATCGACAGGAACCGCAGCCGCTCCAGCAACGGATGCGCGGAGTTCGTCGCCTCCTCCAGCACCCGCCGGTTGAAGGCCAGCCAGCTCAGCTCCCGGTTGAACAGCCGGGCCGGAGCCTCGACGATCTCCGCAGGCGCGTTCACGCCGCACCGCGCGTGTCGATGATCCCGCCTTCGCCCAGGGCCCGCCGGATGGTCGGAAGCGTCAGCCGGGCCCGCTCCGCGATCGCAAAGCGGTCAATGGCCTCGACCACCCTCTCCGCCATCCAATAGCTGCGCTCGACCCGGTCGGAGATGAACTTCAGCGCCTCCTCCGGGATGTGCAGCCCGCGGTCGGCGAACAGCAGTCGGATGACCGCGCGGAACAGCTCGTCGTCGGGCTGCTGGATTCGCGCGATCGGCGTGATTGCCAATCGCGTTCGCAAGTCCGGAAGCGCCACCTCCCACGCAGGCGGCACTTCGTCGACGATCATGACCAGCGGCCGACCGTCGTCCTGCGCTGCATTCCAGGCGTGGAACAGCTCGGCCTCATTGTGGCGCTCGGCGCGATCGAACAGCCGGCCATGCACCCGCTCGACGAAGGCTCGCGCCAGGAGTGAGCGGCCCGATCGAGGCGGCCCCGTCAGGATCGACGCCTTGACCGGCCACAGGCTCCACCCCCGAAAATGCTCAAAGGCTTCCCGGTTGGCCTCGCCGAGGATGAAGCGGCTGTCGTCCTGGACCTGCGGCCAATCGAGCGGCAGCGCGATTTGGTCCGAGGGCGATTTCACGGCGAAGGGCTTTGCTGCGCAGGCGCAGGCGCCGCGGCCGGGCGCGCCGGTGCCGACACCAGCCGGATGGTCCCCCCTTCCAGGCTGGCCGACAGCCCCCGTGCCACCAGCTGGTCGCGAAGTGCAGCCGGCCCGCGGGCATAGTTGACCGTCACCACATTCCCCGCGCCCGAAATGCTCACTCCGGGGATCGATCGAATGACCGCCAGCCCATATCCGAGCCAGGCATCGTTGGGAGCGGTGATGCTGACGGTCATGACCGTCTGCACGGTCGGCGCTTCTTCCTCCTCCTCGACCGGCGGCGGCGGCTGGATGATCAAGTCGGGATCGCCGCGGACGATTCCGGCGGCCAGGGCCTGGGCGAACAAATCGTCCATTCGCTGGACGCCTTCGCTCATCATCCGGGGCAAGTCGGCGCTATCCTTGGCGGTCAGCTCGAAGCTTCCGAGAGTTCGGCCGTCCGGCCCGAACTTGCCGATGAACCGTCCCTTGGTCGGACCGCCGGGATAGAGCCGGTCGAGGCGAACTTCCGCGACCAGGATATTGGCCGCGCCATAGAGGTCGAGGACGTTTCGCCACCATCCGCGGCCCGGCCTGCGCGTCTGGGCGGCGTTGACCAGCAGCGGGTCGACACCCATTCCGCTCACCCTCACATAGTCGATCGGGCTCTGGGAGGTTCGGAACTGCGCCCATGCCCGTTGCCACGGGTTGCGCAGCTCGACGCTGGTCGCGGCGCCGCCCGAGATGGTGACCGGGATCAGAAGCATCGGCGCCGACCGCGTCGCCTGCCCCGGCACGCCGAGCAGTTCGCCGGCCCGCGCCCGGTCGAACAGCACTCCGAGAGTGGCGATATAGCGTTGAGGCCCGATCTGCTCGCGCTCGACGACGATCGAGCTCACCAGCCCGTCGAGGGTCGAATCGGACAGGTTCGGCGCTTCGCTTGCCGGCCTTTTGTTGGTCTTCGCCCACAGCGCCTTGAAGCCTTCGCGCTGGGCGATCCGCCAGCCGGCATAGCGGGCCGATTGCGCGTCCTTCCCGGCGACATCCACCTCGATCCCGCCGATTTCGAGCGTTCCCGAGCTGTCGATCGGCAGGATACCCCGCTCGGCAGTCTCCATCTGCGCAAGAAGCGCGCCGCCAAGTCCGGCGGACAGGAACATCAGGGCGAAAAGGAGAACGGCAGGCCGGCGAAAATTCATCAAGGCGCTTTTGGCGACAATGGCGTGGAATTCCAAGCTCGATATGGTTAGGCGGCGTCGACATGACGCAAAAGCCGCTCACTTACGCCGATGCAGGCGTGTCGATCGCCGCCGGCAATGCCCTGGTGAAGGCAATCGGGCCGCTCGCCAGGTCCACCGCGCGGCCGGGCGCCAATGCCGAGCTTGGCGGGTTCGGCGGCTTTTTCGACCTCAAGGCCGCCGGCTATGACGACCCGTTGCTTGTGGCGGCCAACGACGGGGTAGGCACGAAGCTGAAACTTGCCATCGAGACCGGCCGTCATGACGGCGTCGGCATCGATCTCGTTGCCATGTGCGCCAACGATCTCGTCGTCCAGGGCGCCGAGCCCCTGTTCTTCCTCGACTATTACGCCACCGGAAAGCTGGACAATGACGTCGCGGCCGCGGTGGTCGCCTCCATCGCAGAGGGCTGCCGCCAGGCCGGGTGCGCGCTGATCGGCGGCGAGACTGCCGAAATGCCGGGCATGTATTCGGAAGGCGACTATGATCTCGCCGGCTTCTGCGTCGGAGCGGTCGACCGCGCCAAGGTGCTGACCGGATCCCGCGTTGCTGCCGGCGACATCATCCTTGGCCTCGGCAGCTCCGGGGTCCATTCCAACGGCTTCTCGCTGGTCCGCCGCCTGATCGCCGACAATGGCTGGAAGCTCGACCGCCCTGCCCTGTTCGACCAGGACCGCCTGCTCGGCGACATCCTGCTCGAGCCGACCCGAATCTACGTCAAAAGCCTCCTTCCCCTGGTTCGCGAAGGGAAGATCGGGGCGCTCGCCCACATCACCGGCGGAGGCCTGCTGGAGAATGTGCCGCGGATTCTCCCCGATGGTGCCCATGCGGTGATCGACGCCGACAGTTGGCAACTGCCCCGCCTGTTCGCCTTCCTGCAGGCCGGCGGAGCAATCGAGCCGGGCGAACTGGCGCGCACCTTCAATTGCGGGATCGGCATGGTCGCGATCGTCGACGAGGCAGAGGCTGGCGAAGTTGCCGAGCGCCTCG
>CBFGLY010000116.1:0-4808 GCA_965649725.1 uncultured Sphingomonas sp. | reverse complement strand
AGCGTGACGCTGCCCTTGGGCCGGAAGAATTTTCGCGGTTTGGAGTCGCCATCGACCCGCTCGAGCGTGGAAATTTCCCCGCCGGCCGCGATCTGCAGGTCGAGCTTGGGACTGAGCGGGCGGCTGAAGGTGCCGATCGCTTCGTAGCGGACTTCCTGGACCTTGCCGGTCCCTTCGGGGAAGTCGATTTCCTGGAATTCGCCGTTGCTGTCCAGCTCGAACAGGCCGCCGCGCTGATCCAGCGAGTTGAAGGCGCGCTCGAGCGAGATTTGCCAGTCGTTCTTGCCGCCTTTCCAGCCATATTCGGCGCGTCCCACCGTCTCCGCGATGCGGGAATCGCGGACGAAGCGGATGCCTTCGGAATCGGCGCCGCTGTCGAACGTCGTAACCTGCGTCTGGATCAGCGGCTCATGGTCGAAATGCCTGAGGCCGATCAGCTTGAGCCGGCCTGGTCCAAGGCGGAATTCATAGTCGGCGTTCACGTCATAATACCAGCCGCTGAGCTTGGTCCTGGTGACCCGGCCGCGGTCGTCACCGTCCAGGCGCGTGCGGCGATCCTGGCGGAATCCTGGGTTCCAGTAGGGCGTGTAGGCCAGCCGCAAATTGCCGATCGAGGAGCCCGGGCCGTCCAGCTTGAATTTGCCCTGGAAGGTCAGAAGGTCGGATTCGTTGTGGAGGACCTCGTGCCGGTTCTCGAAATTGACTCCATTGGCGTCGTAGAGGCGGATGGGACCGCCGAATGCGCCCCGCCCGGCATCGTCCTTGATCGAGAAAGTATAGTCGACCGGGCCGGACTTGCCGGTGTAGCTGACCGAGCCGCGGAACAGGTTCGGCTTCGAATAATGGGCCCGGATGTCGGGCCTCCATTCGAACTGGCCGCTGCTCTTGGCGGCGGATTTGACGATGACGTTGGCGACCTGCCCGGACAGGCCGGCGATGCCGAGGCTGGCCGCTTCGACCAGCTCGATCCGCTCGACGTTGGCGGCGTTGATCTTCTGCAGCTCGTCGATCGCGCCGCCCGACTTGTTGGCGATGCGCTGCCCGTTGATCAGCACATTTTCGGACGCCTGGCCGAGGCCGCGTTCCTGGTCGGCGCTGCGGATGACGAAGCCCGGAACCTGGACCAGCATGTCATAGGCGGTCTTGGGCGCGAAACGGGCGAAGTCGGCGGGGGTGAAGACGCGCCGGTTGCCGGCCGTCGCCGGTTGCGGCGCGGGAGCGACCGCGGGGTCGGGCGAGGCGGTCGACTGGGCGGCGGCCGGCAAAGGCGCCAACGCGGCGATGCCGGCGAGCAGGTGAAAGCGACGGATACGCAACTGGGTCATGACTGATTCCCCTGATTTTCCTTAATGCTTGCCGCTGGGCGTGCGGCACAGCGCGCTTCGACCAACGTCATCGCCGGCTCGTCCGGCCATGCCGATCGAGCGCCCGGAGCGCGACGAGCTGGTCGGGCGACAGGCTTGCAAGGCCGCGCTGGCGGAGCGAGGTCACATATTCGGGCGTGACGTCGAGCGCCTTCAATTGCACGAGCGTGCTTGGCGGCAGGTTGCGGTATCCGATCCGCGCAAAGCCTTCGACGAAGGCCGGCGTGACGTTGAGGGCCTTGAGCTCGGTGACTTCGTTGGGGCTGAGGTTCGAATAGCCCATGCGGGCCAGCTCGGCGATGTAGGCGGGCGAAATGTCGAGCGCCTTGAACTGGACGATGGCGTCCGCGTTCATGTTGCGGAAGCCGGCGCGGGCCATTCCGTCGATATAGTCGGGCGTCACGTCGAGCGCGCCGAACTGCACCAGCTCGTTAAGGCTGGCGGGGCGATAGCCGCGGCCCGAAAGCTCGTCGATGAACTTGCGGTCGACGCCGACGGCGGCGAGCTCGGTCAGTTTCTCGACGGTCGGGCGCGGGTAGTTGGCCGCCTGGAGCGCATCCACCAGGTCGCGTGTCACTCCGACCATGGTGAGGTTGTAGGATTGCCGGAGCGTCGGACGACCGATGCCGCGGCTGGCCAGGAGGTTTGAAAAGGCCGCGTCCGCGGTGAACCGGCAATCGCCCTCGGCTTTCGAGGCGCGGGCATTGCCGGCGCAGTCGACCCGGCCGGCCTGGCGCACCAAAGCGAAGGTCAGCGGAACGCTCGACGCCGAGCGCAATCGGGCAATGTCGAGGCCGGCGAGCTCCGACGCCGCGAAATTGCCGGACATGCTGTTGTCATAGCGGGCATCGCCGGAGCGAAGGCCCAGCCGGACCTCGCCGTCGCTTTGTCCGGGGGTCATGGTGAAATATATCTGATCGCCACGAAAGGGACGGTCGGCTTTCGGGCTGGCCAGGCAGGCGCTGGTCACGGCGAGCGCGGCGGCGGCGGTGGCGGCCAGGAAAACAATCGCACGGTTCATTGCAACTCTCCTTCGCTTCATCGGGCAAGCCGGTCCCGTTCGCCCCGGATGGGGCGTTCGAAATTCGGCAATCGGGAAACTTCAGCTCGTCAGTCGGGGACGGCTCATTCTATTCGTACGGGTTCGGATCGGGGTCCGGGTGTGGATCGGGATCGTCGATCTCGGGCGGCTCCGGCGGGTTCTCGTCCAAGGCCTCGAGACCCTTCTTCCGGTGCCTGATCAATTGGCCGGCCGTGAGACCCTTTTTCGCATTGTGCGGGTCCACCCCGAGGGCGCGGAGCTGGACATAATCGTCGAGCGAGCCGCGAATGCCGGCGGACGTGAGCGAGCGGATATAGGCTCCGGTCACTCCGACCGCCCGCGCCTCGACCAGCTTGTCCTTGTCGAGGTTGCGGAAACCGGCCGACTCCAGGTCGCGGATGTAGGATGGCGTGACGCCCACCGCGCGAAGCTCGACCGCATCGTCGCCATCCAGCTCGCCGAGATGCGGTGCGGCCCGGCGGATCTGCTCCAGATATTCCGGGGTCACTCCAACTGCCCGCATCGCGATCACGCGATCGATCTGGCTGTGCTGCCGGGGCCGAAGCCTGGCGATCTGCTCGTCCGCCACCCGCGCATAGGTGGTGCTGATCGCTCCATTCGGTCCCACGGCGACGATCTTGCGGCGCCCCTTGGCATCCGGCGGATACATGGTGACGGTCGACCCGTTCGGCGCGCGGGTCACGATGACTCCGTTCTTGCGGCGGACCGATGCGCCGTTGGGCGCTTCGGAGACGAAATCGGAGTCATTTTCCAGGTTCGTCGCCAGACTGCGCCGGGATTCCTCGGTCCAGTCCTGGCTGGTCGCGCCGGCAACGGCCGCGAGAGCGGCGACAGGCTCGCCATTTCCGGCAAGAGCCTCGGCGGCGATGCCCTTGGAAGAGTCTGCGATGGCCTTGGCGTCCAGTCTGTCTTCCGCCTTGGGGCCAAGGGTCAGGGCGGCCAGCGGCGCGGCCATCACCAGCATTCCGGCCCCGAAACCCGCCATCCACGACTTGGTCGCGGGGGTGCGGGTCAGCGTCTCGTCGAGCACGCGCCCGACGCGGCGGCGAAGCGAGCCCTTGCTGGGGGCGACGCCGTGCGCACCAAGAAGCAGGCCCTTGCACTCGTGGCGGGCCACTCCGACGAGCAGCTGGGCATAGTCGGCGCCGTCGATATTGGCGGCCAGCACGGCGTCGTCGGCGGCTTCCTCGCGCAGCTGATGGGCTTCGCGGGCGAGGACCCAGGCAAGCGGGTTGAACCAGAAGATGGCGGTGGCGACGCGGGCCAGCATCAGCTTGGCCCAATCGAGGCGGGCGACGTGGGCAAGCTCATGGGCGATGATCGCCTCCGCTTCGCCGCGCGCGTCGAGCGCCGCTTCGTTGAGCAGGATGACCGGGCGCATCAGCCCCCAGCTGATCGGCGAGCTGAGCTCGTTGCTGGTGAGCAAGGCAGTGCCGTTCTTGAAGCCCATCCGCCGCTGCGCATGGGCGAGCGCCGTCAGCCAGGTCGGGTCGACCAGGACCTGGGCCCGGGACCGAAGCGCAACGAGCCGCAGCAGCGCGAGGAGCGTCACCAGCAGCAAGGCGGCGGCCGGAACGGCATAGGCATAGGGCGTCCAATCGAAGGACGGGGCCGACGCATGTTCAGTCGAAGGGACGGGAGCGGCAAGGTCATCCAGCTTCGCGGGGAGCGTTTCGTCCGGAACGGTGAGGCCCGCGGGCGCCGCTACCTCTTCGATGGCCGGCGCCGGGCGAAGCGCCTCGGGCAGCGCGACATTGAGCGAGGGCAGCATCAGGCTCGCCAGCGGCAGGGTTACCAGCGCCACCAGGCCGAGGTGCGCGATCAGCGACCTTTCGGAGGCCGAACGGCCGCGGGTCAGGTGGAGGACGGCCAGCGTAACGCCAGCGATGAGCAGCGATTTGAACGCCAGTCCGAGAAGGGTTTCCATCATGCCTACGCTCCCTTGGCCTGGCGGGCCCGGGCGATCATCGCCTCGAGCTCGTCGAGTTCACGTTCGTCGAGCCGGTCGGACATTCCGAGCAGCGCGGTCGCCGCCGTCGCGGGCGAGCCGTTGAAGAAGGTCTTCACCACGCTGCTCAGCGCGGTCTTGCTGGCCTGCGCGTCCGACTGGGTCGGCGAATAGAGATAGCCGCGTTCGGAATCCTGGCGCCGGACGAACCCCTTGTCCTCGAGTCGCTTGAGCATGGCGCGAACCGCCGAGCCGCTCAGCCGGTCGGGCAGGGCATCGCAGATATCGGCCACCGCCATTTCGCCGCGCTGGTACAGCAGTTCCACGATCTGACGTTCACGAGGGGGAAGCTTGTTCAACATTTGCGCACGAGTCCTTCACGCTACATTTGTAGTGTGTGCTACATTTGTAGCGCGAACGCAAGCGCCTATTT
>CBFGLY010000115.1:0-4845 GCA_965649725.1 uncultured Sphingomonas sp. | reverse complement strand
TCGATCGGCGACGCGGCGCGGATGATCAAGGACGGCGACGCCGACATCATGCTGGCCGGTGGGGCGGAGAGCACGATCAACCCGCTGGGCGTCGCCGGCTTCGCCCAGGCCAAGGCGCTCAACATGAGCTTCAACGACCGGCCGGAGCAGGCGAGCCGCCCCTACGACAAGGGCCGCGACGGCTTCGTCATGGGCGAAGGCGCCGGCGTCGTTGTCCTCGAGGAATATGAGCACGCCAAGGCGCGCGGCGCTAAAATCTATGCCGAGGTCGTCGGCTATGGCCTGTCGGGCGACGCCTATCACGTCACCGCGCCGCACCCCGAGGGCAAGGGCGCGGAGCTTGCGATGCGGATGGCGCTGCGCAAGGCAGGCCTGGAACCGGGCGACATCGACTATGTCAACGCCCACGGCACCTCGACCATGGCGGACACGATCGAGCTGGCCGCGGTCAAGCGCGTGCTCGGCGACGATCTCGGCGGGGCCTCGATGAGCAGCACCAAGTCGGCGATCGGCCACCTGCTGGGCGGCGCCGGCGCGGTCGAGACGATCTTCTGCATCCTCGCCATCCGCGACCAGATCGTTCCGCCGACGCTGAACCTCGACGATCCGGACGAGGGGACCGAGGGCGTCGATCTCGTCCCGCACAAGGCCAAGAAGCGGCCGGTGCGAGCGGCTTTGAACAACAGCTTCGGATTCGGCGGAACCAACGCCTCCCTTGTCGTGAAGGCGGTGTGAGGAAGCTTTTCGGCCTCGCCATTATCGCGCTCGTTGCCGCCATTGCCGCGGTGGGAATGCTGTGGTGGAGCGCCGGTCCCAAGCCGGGTCCGCACCGGGTCACGGTCGAGGAGGGATCGACCCTCGCGTCGGTCGCGAGGCAACTCGATGCGGCGGATATCATCCCGGGCAACGCGACGACCTTCCGGGGAATGGCGAAAATCCTTGGCTCCAGCGACCCGGTCCAGGCCGGCGAATTCGAGATTCCGGCCGGATCGAGCGCTGCCGAGGTGCTCGATATCCTCCAGCACGGCCGCCCCGTCGTCCGGTTGCTCACCGTTGCCGAGGGGATGCCCTCGATCATCGTCCAGGAAAAATTGGCCGCGATTCCCGAACTGAGCGGGCCCGCGCCGCTCCCGGAAGAAGGCTCGGTTCTGCCCAACAGTTACGACTGGCAAAAGGGCGAGACCCGCGCCGCGGTGCTGAAACGGATGACCGACGCGATGGACAAGGAATTGGCCGCGCTGTGGTCGAAGCGGACGCCGAACTGCCCGGTTTCGACCGCTCGGGAGGCAGTGATCCTGGCCTCGATCGTCGAGAAGGAAACCGGCAAGCCGAGCGAACGGCGGATGGTGGCCGGCGTCTATTGCAACCGGCTGAAGATCGGCATGAAGCTGGATGCCGACCCGACGGTCATCTACCCGATCACCAAGGGCAAGCCGCTGGGTCGCAGGATCAAGCGATCCGAACTGAATGCGGTCACCGGCTACAACACGTATCGCGAGCCGGGGCTTCCCGACGGGCCGATCACCAATCCCGGCCGGGAAAGCATCGCCGCGGTGCTCGATCCCGCCGAGACCAAAGCGATCTATTTCGTCGCGGACGGGACCGGCGGCCATGTCTTCGCCGACACGCTCGCCGAGCATAACGCCAATGTCGCCAAGTGGCGGGCGATCCGCGCCGCCCGGGGAATCTAGCTCAGGCGCCTACTGCTTCCGCGCGGACGTAGCCGACCCGCCCGTCGGGACCATAGCCCCAGGCCCAGCCCCGGCTGATGTCGAGCACCCGCATCTCGTCGCCACTGGTCAGTTCCGCGAGCAATCCGCCTTCTTCTCCCGGCTGGGCCAGGAAGCGCGCCGCTGCGACCAGGTGGCGGATCAGCGGCTCGGCATAATGGGAAGCGATGACACGCCCGGCCAGCGCTGTGTCCGCGAGGTCCTTGCGATAGGCATGGGTCGTGGGATCGGGAAGGTCGGATGTCCCTTCCAGGGCGAATCCGTCAACGGGCCGCGAAGGCGGGTTCCTTGGCCTGCTGGCCGACGATGGGCCGTCGGTCGGCGCCGTCCCCGCTGCGGAGATATCGTTTGAACCCTTCAAGGAAATTGGCCCCGTCGTTCGTTCGGACGACAAACACGTTGCGGCGGTCGTCCTGGTCTCGTTCGCGGCGCAGATAGCCGAGCCCGCCCAGCGTATTCAAGGCGCGAGTGACGACCGGCTTCGATACGCCCAGCGTTCGCGCCAGCCCTCGCACCGTATGGGGGCCGGGCGTCTGGTAGACGAGCATCAGCAGGGCCATCTGCCGGTTGGTCAGGTCAGGCTCGCCGGAACGCACATATTCGATCAGCGCGCGCATCCACTCCGATAGCGAAGAATCGCCCATTGGCCGGAAAACTCCAAGTCGTCGCGTCGTTGGTGAGGTAACCGCGCAAGCGCCCAATGGTTGCGTGATCGGTGGCGAAAGCGTCGAAAAAACCGCCGGTTAGGCCGATCGGTGCGCCCCCGTTACGCGCCGAAGCGGCGACGCAGCATCGCATGGGCGGCCCGAAGCCCCATTGCCTCGCCGCCTTTGGGACGCCCGGGCTTCGCCGACGGCCGCCAGGCGAACGTATCGAAATGCGCCCAGGCCGTGTTTTCGGGAACGAAGCGGCGCAGGAACAGCGCGGCGGTGACTGACCCTGCCATCGGCGAGTTGCCCGAATTGGCCAGATCGGCGACGTCGGACTTCAGCATCTCGTCATAACCGTCCCAAAGCGGCATTTGCCAAAGCGGATCCTGCGACTCCTTCGACCCGGATTGAAGGTCGGCGGCGAGTTGCTCGTCATTGGCGAACATGGCGGGAAGGTCGGGTCCAAGCGCGATCCGCGCGGCTCCCGTGAGAGTCGCGAAGTCGATGATCAGCTCGGGATTGTCCTCGCCCGCCCGCGCCAGCGCGTCGCCAAGGATCAGCCGGCCTTCCGCGTCGGTATTGTCGACTTCGACCGACAGCCCCTTGCGAGTGGCAAGCACATCGCCCGGCCGCATGGCCGCGGCCGACACGCTGTTTTCGACGGCGGGAACCAGCAGGTGAAGTCGGACCGGCAATTGCTCGGCCATGATCAATTTCGCCAGCGCCAGTGCGTGCGCCGCGCCGCCCATGTCCTTCTTCATCAGGCGCATTCCGCTGGCCGGCTTGATGTCGAGCCCGCCGCTGTCGAAGCAAACGCCCTTGCCGACGATCGCGATCCGGGGCGCGCCGTCCTTGCCCCAGTCAAGCTCGATCAGGCGCGGCGCGCGGTCCTCTGTCGCGCCTTGGCCCACGGCGGCGATCATCGGATAGCCGGTGGAGAGCTCTTTCCCGCCGGTGACCTTCACCTTCGCTCCAAATTGCTTCGCGAGGTCGCGGGCCGCGGCTTCCAGCTCGGCCGGGCCCATATCGGCCGCCGGCGTATCGACCAGGTCGCGCACCATGGCGGTCGCCTCGGCAAGCCGAACCGCGCCGTCGATCTCCGCCGCTTCCCGCGTCAGCAAGACGCGCGGCCCAGCCGTCGGAGCGTCTGCGGACTTGTAGCGGGTGAAGCGGTGCTGGCCGAGGAGCCAGCCGAGCATGGCCGGACCGGGATCGCCCTCGGCCAGCCGATAGCGGCCTTCGGGAAGCGCTTCGCCCAGCCGGGCCAGGCACCAGGGCGACAGTCGCTCGACATTGGCGACAGCCGAAACGACTTCCCAATCCGCTCCCTGCTCGGCCGGAAGGATGGCGAAGCGGAACCCGGTCTTCCCGTCGAAGCGCGCCGCCTCCAGCAAGGATCGCCGGGACGCGCCCTGCCGCTTGGCCCATTCGCCGAAGCTGTTCTTGTCGACCAGGTGGATCAGATGGGCGGGCCCGCCGCGATCGGGCTGAAGCAGGGAAGCGAAGTCGGTCATCCGCTGCTGGATAGCGCCCTGCCAAGCTCATCGACAAGCGGAGTCGGACTCGGCGTGCCTTGGGGGGATTGTCAGGCCGTCAGTGCTGCCTGGGGGCTTCGGGGCCGGGCGCCGGCCACCCATCCATGCCAGGCGATCCCGGCGCTGGCGATGCCGGTCAGAAGGAGCAGGAACGGCAGGTTCACATGGGAAATGCTGGCGAAGACCGGCGCCCATGCCGGGACCCGGCCAAGCGTTTCGAAGCTGATCGCCTGCGCTGCGATGAATCCGGCGGCGATGAGGAACGGGCGGCCGTGCCTCGGCGCCTGGCGGTACAGGATCAGCGCGACGGCGAGCGCGATCAGGTTCCCGCCCGCCATGGCGTAGGAGAAATTCTCTTCTGACCTCAGTGGCGGGATCAGCATGGCCAGCAACCGGAAGCCGATCGGGGCTACCACGAACAGCAAGGTCGCCAGCATGTAGCGGGCGTGAAGATGAACCTTGTGGCGATATTTGAGACCCGCCCAGAACAAATATGCGAAGGCGATATTTGCGAGCGGATCGAAAAAGCCGAACTGCGCGATCTGCTTTCCTTCAACGCTGCTGAAATCGCCTGCCAGGGTCACCGCCTCGACGTGGATCACCCAGATCCCGGCGATCAGGAAGAAGGGGAACAGGACGAAGGTGGCCAGGCCGACCTTGCGGTGAAGGGCGATGCGTTCATGATGGATCGTCCAGCTCTGAACGGCGGCGAGGATCATCCACAGGACAGCGCTCGCCGCATGGGCGTGGTGGGCCGACGTTTCGGTGGCCAGCTCCGCGAAATATCCGGGCCAGAAAGCGACGAACGTCAGCGCGAGCAGCGCCAGCACCCAAAGCCATGCTTTGCGAAAAGGCATGATCCTCTCCCCCTTGTGCCAGCGAACGAATCGCACCGCAAAGCGGCGGCCGCAAGCTAACGAAGGTCAACCT
>CBFGLY010000114.1:0-4870 GCA_965649725.1 uncultured Sphingomonas sp. | reverse complement strand
GCCTGGTACTGGCACTTCGTCGACGTCGTGTGGCTGTTCCTGTTCGTCTCCATCTACGTCTGGGGCGGCTGGGGCGCGCCGATTCATGGCTAAATCCTCCCCTCCCGCTAACGGGAGGGGAGATTCCAGCGCCGCGCCGTCGCTGGCCGCGGCGACATTCCAGGGGCTGTGTCCCCGTTGCGGGGCGAGGACGCTGTTCGCGGGCGTCGCCCGCTTCGCGCCCAGCTGCCGCTCCTGCGGGCTCGACTTCGCCTCATTCAACGTGGGCGACGGGCCGGCGGCCTTCCTGATCCTGATCGTCGGCGCGATCCTTGCCGGCGGCGCAATCCTGCTCGACCAGCTGATGCAGCCGGCCTGGTGGGTGCACCTTGTCTGGCTGCCGATCGGTGTGGGCCTCACGCTATACGGCCTCCGGACCGGAAAGGCCGCGCTTCTGTTCCAGGAGTATCGCCACCGGGCGCGCGAGGGGAGAATCGCCAAATGAAGGGCAAGCTTCCTGTCATCCCGACCATCCTGGTCGCGCTTGCGGTCGCGACGATGATCGGGCTCGGCATCTGGCAACTCGACCGCAAGGAGCAGAAAGAGGCGCTGCTCGCCTCCTATGCGGCGGCTGCCGGCAAGCCGCCGATCGGCTGGCCAGGCGTGCCGCCGAAGGAGCCGCTCCCGCTGTTCCGCGCGGCCACCGGCAATTGCCTGTCGGTCACGGGCTTTCGAACCGCTCCCGGGCAGAGCGTGCAGGGGGAGCCAGGCTTCCTCGTCATCGCCGATTGCCGCACTGGCGCCGAAGGGCCGGGAATGGCGGTCCAGCTTGGATGGTCGAAGAATCCCAACGCCGGCCGCGCATATCGAGGCGGCCTGGTCAGCGGCATGATCGCGCCGGATTCGCGGACCCGGATGCGCCTGGTCGCCGCGACCCCGGGACCCGGTTTGCAGCCAAGCGCTCCGCCTTCGCCGGACAGCATTCCCAACAATCACTTCAGCTACGCAATCCAATGGTTCCTGTTCGCGGGCATCGCGGTGGTGATCTATGTCCTTGCCCTGCGGGGCCGGTGGCGGAAGCAGGCGGAAAATGGCTGAGCTCACTCGCCTTGCCAACGGCGTCACGGTCGCGATCGACCCGATGGCGTCGGCGCAATCTGCAGCCATCGGCCTTTATGCCGGGGTCGGCTCGCGGTCGGAGGCCGACGGCAAGGGCGGGCTCGCGCACCTCGTCGAGCATATGGTTTTCAAGGGCGCTAGGGGGCGCGACGCGCGCGCCATCGCCGAGGCGATCGAGGATGTCGGCGGTTCGCTCAATGCCTGGACCGCGCGCGACCAGACGGTGTTCCATGCGCGCACGCTGGCGCCTGATGTCGGGCTGGCGCTGGAGTTGATTGCCGATTTGGTGCGCGCGCCGAAGCTCGACGAGGGCGAGCTGGAACGCGAGAAGCTGGTCATCCTTTCGGAACTCGGCGAATGCCTCGACGCTCCCGACGATTTGATCCACGACCATCTGTTCGAAGCGGCGTTCGGAGATCAGGCGCTGGCCCGCCCGGTGCTGGGCACCGAGGCCAGCATCCGGTCGCTGACCCGTGCCGACTGCGTCCAGTGGCTGGAAGAGCAATATCGGCCGGACCGGCTGGTCGTCGCAGCCGCCGGAAAGGTCGATCCGGGCCATGTGCTGATGCTTGCCGAGGCGATGTTCGGCGACCTCGGCGCGACGCCGCCGCCGGCCCTTTCTTCCGCATCCTTCCTTGGCGGTGCCAAATCGGATTTGCGCTCGGCGGAGCAGACCCATCTCGCTTTCGCCTTTCCCGGCCTGCCTTCGTCCGACCCCTCCGCCCCCGCGCTGTCGCTGTTCGCTCAGGCCGTGGGGGGCGGCATGTCGTCGCGGCTGTTCCAGGAGCTTCGCGAGGATCGCGGCCTTGCCTATTCCATCTACGCCTGGACCCAGGGCTTCGCCGAAACGGGAATCTTCGCGGTCAACCTTTCGACCGACAAGGCGCGGGCAACCGAGGCGATGGCGCTTGCCGCCGAAACGGTCGAGCGAGCGGCCGCGGACCTGACCGACGCCGAACTGAACCGCGCTCGCGCACAGATCGAGGCGGGCATATTGATGGCGCTGGAAACTCCGCAGGGCCGCGCCGACGCCATGGCCCGGTCGATCGAGATTTTCGGTCGGATCATGACCGCGGACGAGATGCTGGCCGAGCTTCGGGCAGTGGACGCCGAGGCTGCCCGCGGCGCGGGGCAGGCGATGCTGGCGGGCCCGCGAGCCCGGGCATCGATCGGCGGCAAGCTCGCGCTCGCGGCATGAGCGTCGCCGATCTCAAGACGATCGTCGCCGAGCCCTGGGACGATTGGGGACTGATCGACAGCGGCGGCGGGCAGAAGTGGGAGCGCTACGGTCCCGTCACCGTCGTCCGGCCTGAGCCTCAGGCGATGTGGGCGCCTTCGCTTCCGGACTGGTCGCCCGATGCGACCTTCGTCCCGGGTTCGGATGAGGAGGGCGGCGGGCGCTGGGTCCGGCATCGCGAGGTTCCGTCAAGCTGGCCGCTCGCTCGCGGCAATGTCCGCTTCAACGCCAGCCTGACGCCCTTCCGCCACCTCGGCTTCTTCCCCGACATGGCGCCGCAATGGGACTGGATGGTCGAGCGCGCCGGCGACGCCGACGTCATGAACCTGTTCGGCTACACGGGAGTCGGGACGCTGCTGCTATCCGATGCCGGCGCGAGGCTGGTCCATGTCGATGCGTCGAAAAAGTCGGTCGAGGGCGGACGCGCCAATGCAGCCTTATCGGACCTGGCTGAGCGCCCGATCCGCTGGATCGTCGACGACGCCGCCAAATTCACCGCGCGGGAGGTTCGACGGGGCCGCCGCTACGACGGCATCCTGCTCGACCCGCCCAAATTCGGGCGAGGGCCGGAAGGCGAGGTGTGGCGGCTTGAGGAGCATCTCGCGCCTTTGCTCGAAAATTGCGTCAAGCTGCTCGACCAGGACAGCCGCTTCCTCGTTCTGACGGTATACGCCGTGCGCATGTCGGCGCTCAGCATCGGCGAGTTGCTTGCCCAGCTGACCGCCTCCCTTGGCGGAAGCGTGGAGTGCGGCGAGATGGCGGTGCGCGAGGAAGCCCGGGGATTGCTGCTTCCCACCGCGATTTTCGCGCGCTGGTCTAAGTCCTAGACGCCCGGATCGCGGCGCCGGTCACGAACGGAGCGCCCGCAACGGTCAGCAGCGCAACCGCCGCTTCCAGCTTCAAGGCCGAGCTTTCGCCGTCGCCGGTCGCGGCGGCGCCGAAAATGACCAGCGGCACAGCGAACGGCATCAACAGCAAGCCGGCAAGCGACCCGGCGCGAGGGAGGCCGGCGGTGAGGGCGGCGACGGCAACGGCAAGCGCGGCCAGCGCCGGGGTGCCAATGGCGAGCGATATCAGGCTGCGCCAAAGGGCCGGGCCGTCCAGGCCGACGAGGAAGCTTGCCGGGATGGCGGCGATAAGAAGCAGCGGTCCGAAGGTCATCCAGTGTCCGATGATCTTCGCTGCGCCCACGCCTTCTTCGCTGACTCCGTTCAACGCGAGCTGATCCAGCACCCCGTCGGCGCGGTCCGGCTCCACCAGCCGCTCGATGGGAAGCAGGGCCGCGGTCAGCGCCGCGATCCACAAGGCGCCGCCGCCGATCCGCGCCAGGAGCCGCGCGTCCGGCCCGACCGCGAACGGTACGATGGTCGCGACCAGCAGGAAGAAGGCGACGGGGAGCCAGGCAGCTCCGGTCAAACCGCGACGCACCTCGCGCCAGGCAAGGGCGCCGATCAATGTCCCAGCTCCAGCGTTCGCCATTGGCCCGCCATGGGCAAATGGCTGGCCGCCAGGATGGCGCCGCCCTTGTCGCGGTGGGCTTCAATGGCGGCGGCGAGTTGTCTTGCTCCGTCCTTGTCCAGCCCGTTCAGCGGCTCGTCCAGCAGCCACAGCGGTGCTTCGCTGGCGATCACCCGGGCGAGGCGAGCGCGCTTCGCCTGGCCGGTCGAGAGCAGGCGAACCGGGACGTGCGCCAGGCGGTCGAGATCGAACGCGGCCAAGGCTTGGGGCAATTGGCGACCGCCCCAGAATGCCAAGGCGCGTCCAAGCGGCAATTCCCGGTCGAGCGCCAGCCCTTCATCGGCCAGGGCCGCGTCGGCCCGTTCCAGGCGTCCGGCATCGGGCTTGAGGAGGCCGGCGACAAGGCGGATCAAACTAGACTTGCCGGACCCGTTCGGGCCGACGACGTGCAGCGCCTCGCCTGGCTCCAGCGACAGGTCCAGCCCTTCGAACAGCAGCCGCTGCCCGCGGACCAGCGCAAGCCCTTCTCCGCGAAGGAGGATCACGACTGCTCCTCCAGCGCGTGCATGTCCTCATCCGACAGGCCGAAATGGTGGCCGACCTCATGGATCAATATGTGCCGGACAAGATGCTCGAACGGCTCGCCCTCCTCCGCCCATTCGGCAAGGATCGGCTGGCGGAACAGGCGAATCCGGTCGGGCAGCGTGCCCGACGTCTCGACGCTTCGCTGACCGATGGGAATGCCTTCATAGACGCCGGTGAGATCGAGCGGATGGTCGATGCCCATCTCGGCCAGCAAGGGCTCGTCGGCATATTCGTCTACTTGGAGCACGACATGGCCAAGATGGCTGGCGAACGGCTCCGGGAGACCCGCCAGCGCGGCGCGAGCGATGGCCTCGATCTCGTCGGCCGTTGGGGGATGGTCGAAGCGCCGCGTCATGGACAGGCGGCATAGGGGGCGAAGGCCCCAAGCGGCAAGCTTGCCCCGCGCGCCGCGCCTCTCTACATGGCCGCTTTCCAGAGCATGCGGAGCGGTGGCCGAGTGGTCGAAGGCGCTCGCCTGGAAAGTGAGTATAC
>CBFGLY010000113.1:0-4920 GCA_965649725.1 uncultured Sphingomonas sp. | reverse complement strand
TGAAGAACAAGCTCGACGAGCTTCGCGCCGACCCGCGCTACACCTTCATGTTCTCCGGCATGCTGGTCAGCGACACGATGGGCAGCTTCATCGCCAAGCTATTCCGCCTGCCGAGCCACGGCCGCCCGATCTCGATCGTCGACGTGTCGGGCGTCCCGTCGGAAGTCACCAGCGTCGTCGTCTCGGTGTTGGCCCGCATGGTGTTCGACTATGCCATCTGGTCGCGGACCGAGGCTCAGCGCCCGCTGCTGCTGGTCTGCGAAGAGGCTCACCGCTACGTCCCCAAGGACGAAAGCTCGGGCGGCCAGGCGGTTCGCAAGATCCTCGAGCGTATCGCCAAGGAAGGCCGTAAGTACGGCGTCTCGCTGGGCCTGATCACGCAGCGTCCGTCCGACCTTGCCGAAGGCGTGCTGTCGCAGTGCGGCACCATCGTTTCGATGCGTTTGAACAACGACCGAGACCAGGCCTGCGTCCGGGCCGCGATGCCGGAAGGCGCGCGCGGCTTCCTCGATGCCATCCCGGCGCTTCGCAACCGCGAATGCATCGTCTGCGGCGAAGGCGTCGCCATCCCGATCCGCGTGCGCTTCGACGACCTCGAGCCCGAGAAGCGCCCGGCGTCGTCGGACCCGAGCTTCGCCTCGAGCTGGCGCGAAACGGGCGACGAGGAAGGGATTATCAGCCGCACCGTCAAGCGCTGGCGCGGCCACGGCCGCTGAGTTGCCGAGCGCAGCGCGGCCCGGCCGGCGGGTCGCGAAGCGAACCCGGCCGACGTCACGCGATTCACTCTCGTGACCGAATTTGTGCCAATTGCGGCAATGGGTGAAAGTCGGAGACCGGCGGTATAAGCTCATTCGATGACCAGCCGCCAAACATTTCAGCTGTCCCGCCTCCGTGAGATTGGTTGGGCGAAGTGGGACCCGATCGATGTCGGCGGACCGGACCACGGATGGCCCGCGGATGAGTATGACACTTACTTACTCCGGGCTGCCAGTCAGATTTGGAATGGTCATTCACAGGAAGAGGTCGCAAATTATCTCGTGCAAATCGAGACTGAGCACATGGGGCTAGAAGCCGCTCCCAGCTCCTTTTCTCGCGCGTTGGACGTCGCGAAAGCGATCCAAGATTATGTGAAAACCTCCGTCAACAACCGCAATGGGCCATAGTCAGCCTTTCGTACCCACGGCCATCAATTGAGTCAGCCGCGCCTTGAATCGCGCGAGCTCATCCCCGGCCAAAACTGCGGAGCTTCCGAACTTCACCCCCATCGGGTTCACAGCGACGCCGTTCCGGTAAACCTCGTAATGAAGGTGCGGCCCCGTCGACAGGCCGGTCGAGCCGACATAGCCGATCAGCTGGCCCTGGCGCACGAGCGTGCCCGGCTCGACGACGATGCGGCTCATATGGCTGTAGCTGGTGGCCATGCCGCCGCCATGCGCCAGGCGCACCTGCCGGCCATAGCCGCCCGCCCAGCCCGCGCGCGTCACCTGGCCGTCGGCGGTGGCGACGATCGGCTGGCCGTAATGGGCGCCGAAGTCGATGCCCTTGTGCATCCGGCCGAAGTGCAGGATCGGATGATAGCGCATGCCGAAGCCGGAGGTGATCCGCGCTGCCACCGGCCAGACCGCGCTGGCGACCTGCCGGCCTGCGCCATTGACGTCCATCCAGTCGGTTCGTCCGCCGAGATTCCACTTCATCAGGCGGATGTCGCTGCCGGCCGAGCGGTCGATCGCGGCGTAGAGCAGCGCTCCTTCCTGGCTCTCGCCGGTCGCGGCGCGGCGATTGGCGATGATCAGGTCGAACCTGTCGTCGGGTGCAACGTCTGCCCCGACGTCGATCTGGGTGGCCAGCGCGCGCAGATATTCGCCCGCCGTCCGCGACGACACGCCCGACGCCCGAAGCGCCCAGTATAGCCCGTCGCCGACCCGTCCGCGCACTCGAAGCGGGGTCGAGTCCACCGCGACCCGACTGGTTGAAATCGAAAGTCCGTTCGCTCCTCCCGTCACGGCCAGGTTGAGGTCGAGGCCGGCGCGAAGCGCGATGCGCTCGATGGGGCGGACGCCGCTCGGACTGCGGCGGCCAAGGCGGATCGAAACGCTTGTGCCCGGATCGATCCCGGCCGGGGCGGCGGAAGCAATCAGCCGGGCGGCCTCGCCGGCCTCGGCATAGCTGGCGCCCGACCGGGCCAGGAGGCGGGCAATGGTATCGCCACTCCCAAGCCTGGCGAAGAGCTCGATGGCGGGCCGGTCGGGCGCCTGGGCCAACGGCTCGACTAGCGCGCTCTCGGCCATTCGCCCGCCGGTTCCGGAGCCTTCGGCAAGGGGGGCGATGGCAATCTCGCGAAATTGCTCGGCTTCGGCCGATCCGACGAGGTCGGGCGAAACGGAGGGAAGCGGCTCGAATGGCGCCGGCGCGATCACCGCTACGGTCGCGCACAAGGCGCTCAGCGTCGCAACGCCGCGCCACCAGCGCTTTGACAGCGGCTCCTCGCCCAGGTCCACGACAAGGTCGATGTCGCGCCAGCGCTTGCGCCGGCGGCCGAAGGCGGGCGCGGGCGGCTGGACGACGGCAAAGGCCGCCTCGGTCCGCCATTGAGCGCGCATGTCCAGCAACCGATCCCCCGAAGTTCGCGTCCTGGGACCCGTCATGGTTAAAAGAAGTTAAGGTCGGGCTAACATCGGCCGGTTTAAGCGCTTGCGCTTCCGTCCATCCATGCCAAGATTATAGCCATGTCCGCCGCGTCCGACGGCCTCCTCAGGGCCATTCTTGGCCCCACCAACACCGGCAAGACCCACTTGGCGATCGAGCGGATGTGCGCCCATTCGTCGGGCGTCATCGGCTTCCCGCTCCGCCTGCTGGCCCGCGAAGTCTACGACCGCGTCGTCCAGATGAAGGGCGCCAATCAGGTCGCGCTCATTACCGGCGAGGAGCGGATCGTCCCGCAGGGCGCCCGCTATTTCCTGACCACGGCCGAATCGATGCCGGTGGACCAGGATTTCGCCTTCGCCGCGATCGACGAGGCTCAGCTCGGCATCGATCCGGAGCGCGGCCATGTCTTCACCGACCGGATGCTCCGCGCGCGGGGCCGCGAGGAGACGTTGATCCTCGGTTCCGACACGTTGAAGCCTCTCATCCGCAAGCTGCTGCCCGAAGCGGAAATCGTCAGCCGGCCGCGCTTCTCGACCCTGCGCTATGCCGGCGCGGCCAAGCTCTCCCGCCTGCCGCCGCGAAGCGCCATCGTCGCCTTCTCCGCCGAGCAGGTTTATGCGCTCGCGGAAATGCTGCGCCGCTTCAAGGGCGGCTCGGCGGTGGTCATGGGAGCGCTGTCGCCGGCGACCCGCAACGCCCAGGTCGCCATGTTCCAGCGCGGCGAGGTCGACTATCTGGTCGCGACCGACGCGATCGGCATGGGCCTCAACATGGACGTGACCCACGTCGCCTTCGCCGGCCTCGACAAGTTCGACGGCCGCCGCGACCGCCGCCTGACCATCGCGGAGATGGCGCAGATCGCCGGCCGCGCCGGGCGGCATCAGCGCGACGGCAGCTTCGGGACGCTCGGCCTTGGCGGCGAAACTGCGCCCGACTTTTCGGAGGAAGAGGTCAACGCGATCGAGGAGCACCGCTTCCGCCCGCTCGACCATCTCTACTGGCGAAGCGCCGACCTCGACTTCACCACCGTCACCGACCTCATCGCCAGCCTCGAAGCGCGGAGCGACGACCCGCTGCTCCGCCCGGCGCCGATGGCGATCGACCTGGCGGTCCTCAAGCTGATTGCGGAAGACCCGGCCATCGCCGCGACGCAGGGCAAGAGGGCGCGCAAGCTGTGGGCGGTCTGCGGGCTCCCTGATTTCCGCAAGGTCGGGCCGATGCATCACGCCCGGATGGTCCGCCGCCTCTACAGCTATATTGGCGAGGGCGGGCACATCCCGCACGAATGGTTCGCGGCCGAGGTCGCCCGGCTCGACCGGGTCGAAGGCGACATCGAGGCGCTGGCCGACCGGCTCGCCGGAATCCGCAGCTGGGCCTATATCGCCCAGCGTTCCGACTGGCTCGCCGATCCCGCCAAGTGGGCGGAGCGGACGCGCGGGGTCGAGGCGCGGTTGAGCGACGCGCTCCACGAACGGCTCACCCAGCGCTTCGTCGACCGCCGCACCGCGGTCCTGGTCCGCGACATCGGCGCGCGGGGCGCGGACGCCTTGCCGGTGACGGTCGCCGCCGACGGCGAGGTTAGCGTCGGGCCGGAACCGATCGGGCATCTCGCCGGGTTCGAGTTCAAGGTCGATCCGAACGCCCGCCACGCCGACAAGCGCCTGCTGCTCGCCGCCGCCGAGCGCCGGCTGGGCGACGAACTCGACCGCCGCGCTGCGAAGCTGTGCGACGCGCCCGACACGGAATTCCGCCTGGTCGAGGAAGCGGGCGGTCTCGCCATCGGCTGGGACGGCCAGATCCTCGCCCGCCTCGCCCCCGGCCGCTCGTTGATGGAGCCCGCCGTCCGGACCGCCCGCGCGCTCGACCGACTTTCGACCGACCGCCGCGCCCGCCTTCGCGGCCGGCTCGAACGTTGGGTCGAAAGCCAGGTGGAGCGGCATTTGCCGGCGCTCAAATCGCTGGCCCGGGTTGCGACCGACCGGTCGGCAAGCCCGGGCGTCCGCGCACTGGCAGCCATGCTGGTCGACGCCGGCGGTCTGCTCCCACGGCGCGCCATCGCCGCGCAATTGGGCCAGCTCGACAAGGCCGACCGGCACAAGCTTTACCAGCTCAGGGTCCGGCTGGGCGCGCTGGACGTCTATCTTCAATCCTTGCTCAAGCCCGCGGCTCAGCAATGGCGGGCCGCGCTTCTCGCGGTTCGGTCCAGCCAGCCGATGCCGCGCCTGCCGCAGCCGTCGGCGGCGACGCTCGACGGAAGCGCGGACCCGCGCGGCG